>NZ_JBFMHW010000012.1:0-183048 GCF_040754745.1 Pseudomonas sp. SB113 | reverse complement strand
GCCCCCGATAGCGTAGTGTCAGCCCCCAAGGTACTGGCTGACACACTGCTATCGGGGGCAAGCCCCCTCCCTCATTTTGTTTTGCGGCGCTCGTACCTTAGTGGTGCTCGCGGGTCGCGCGGAATTTCACATCCGGCCAGCGCTCTTCCATCAACGCCAGGTTGACCCGGGTCGGCGCCAGGTAGGTCAGGTGACCGCCGCCATCGACCGCGAGGTTTTCCACGGCCTTGTTGGAGAACTCTTCCAGCTTCTTCTTATCGCTGCAATCGATCCAGCGCGCGGAGTACACGGTAATCGGCTCGTAGGAGCACTCGACCTTGTATTCCTCTTTCAGGCGGCTGGCGACCACATCGAACTGCAGCACGCCGACGGCGCCGAGGATGATGTCGTTGCTGCGCTCGGGGAAGAACACCTGGGTGGCGCCCTCTTCCGCCAGTTGCTGCAAGCCTTGGCGCAGTTGCTTGGATTTCAGCGGGTCACGCAGGCGCACGCGGCGGAACAGTTCCGGCGCGAAGTGCGGGATGCCGGTGAAGCCCAGCGCTTCGCCTTCGGTGAAGGTGTCGCCGATCTGGATGGTGCCGTGGTTGTGCAGGCCGATGATGTCGCCGGCGTAGGCTTCTTCGAGCTGTTCACGCTCGGAGGAGAAGAACGTCAGGGCGTCGCCGATGCGCACGTCCTTGCCGGTGCGCACGTGGCGCATCTTCATGCCTTTTTCGTATTTGCCGGAGCAGATGCGCATGAAGGCAATGCGGTCACGGTGCTTGGGGTCCATGTTCGCCTGGATCTTGAACACGAAGCCGGTGAATTTCTCCTCCACAGGCTCGACAGTACGCTCGTTGGCAACGCGGGCCAGAGGCTTCGGTGCCCAGTCCACGACAGCGTCGAGCACGTGGTCGACGCCGAAGTTGCCCAATGCGGTCCCGAAGAACACCGGGGTCAGTTGGCCGTCGAGGAATTCCTGCTGGTTGAACTCGTGGCAGGCGCCCTGCACCAGTTCCAACTGGTCGACAAAGCGGTCGTACTCGTCACCCAGGTGGGCGCGGGCTTCGTCGGAGTCGAGCTTCTCGATGATTTTCACATCAGTGCGTTCGTGACCGTGACCGGCGGTGTAGACAATGATGTAGTCATCGGCCAGGTGGTACACACCCTTGAAGTCGCGGTAGCAACCGATCGGCCAGGTAATCGGCGCGGCCTTGATCTTCAAGACGGCTTCGATTTCATCCAACAATTCGATCGGGTCGCGGATGTCGCGGTCGAGTTTGTTGATGAAGCTGACGATCGGCGTGTCGCGCAGGCGGCATACGTCCATCAGCGCGATGGTACGTGGCTCGACGCCCTTACCGCCGTCGAGGACCATCAGTGCCGAGTCCACCGCAGTCAGGGTACGGTAGGTATCTTCGGAGAAGTCTTCGTGACCCGGGGTGTCGAGCAGGTTGACCATGTGGTCGCGATACGGGAACTGCATGACCGACGTGGTAATGGAAATACCCCGTTGTTTTTCCATTTCCATCCAGTCGGAGGTGGCATGGCGGTCGGATTTGCGCGATTTCACCGTGCCGGCCACTGCGATCGCCTTGCCCATCAGCAGGAGCTTCTCGGTGATGGTGGTTTTACCGGCATCGGGGTGGGAAATAATGGCGAAAGTGCGGCGTTTCGCGACTTCGGCGGCCTGGTGGGTCATGGGAAATCGCCTGGCAGGTGAGTCAAAAAAGGGCGGCGAGTATAGCGCAAACCCAGGAGGCCGGACCACCGTTCAGCCTATTGGGGGTGGCTAAATGCTGCCAAGTATGGAACCTTTTAAAAGGTAGAGACGTCCACTCCCCTGCTACCGCACTCGTAACAGGGGCTGAAAAATCAGCAAGTTAGCCTGACGAGGCTGCGCTCATGGCTCGATTTGATACCGCGTTGCCGGTATTGGCGAGCTGCTTTTCGCGACTACATTCGCCGACAGCCAGGAATGGCATTGCCGCTCGGAAATGTGTTCGCCGACAAAAGAAAAAAGGAGTCCGCCTGTGGCTATTCGCTATGGCAAAGGGCTGATAGGAGGAGTGGTTGTCGTCGCTCTCCTGGCCCTGCTGGTCCACTGGATCGGCATCAACACGATCGAACTGTACCGCGACGATTTGTTGTTTTACCTGCAAGCTCATTTGATCCTTGTTCTAGTCTCCATGCTGGCGGCCCTGATTGTGGGCATCCCCGCCGGTATCCTGCTCAGCCGACCGAACATGGTCGGGCGTGCAGAACGCTTCATGCAGATCTTCAACATCGGCAACACCGTCCCGCCCCTGGCCGTACTGGCCATCGCCCTCGGCGTCCTCGGCATCGGCAGTGGCCCGGCCATCTTCGCGCTGTTCCTCGCCTCCTTGTTGCCCATCGTGCGCAACACCTACGAAGGCCTCAAAAACGTTCAAGGCTCGCTGAAAGAAGCCGCCACCGGCATCGGCATGACCCCGCGCCAGGTGCTGTTTCGCGTCGAATTGCCCAACGCCGTGCCGATCATCATCGGCGGCGTGCGCGTGGCCCTGGCGATCAACGTCGGTACCGCACCACTGGCGTTTCTGATTGGTGCCAACAGCCTGGGCAGCCTGATTTTCCCCGGCATCGCCCTGAACAATCAGCCGCAACTGCTGCTCGGCGCCGCGTGCACCGCGTTGCTGGCGTTGCTGCTCGACGGTCTGGTGACCATGGCCAGCCGCCTCTGGCTGGAACGCGGGTTGCGTCCGTCTTAAGGCTTGGCAAAGGAAATCACATGAAAAGACTGACCCTGATATTGAGCTGCGTCCTACTGTTTGCAGGTATTGCGCAAGCCGCTGAAAAACCCGTGATCCGCATCGGCGCCAGGGTGTTCACCGAACAGACCCTGCTGGCCGAAATCACCTCCCAGTACCTGCGCACCAAGGGCTACGACGCCCGCGTGACCGGCGGCCTGGGCAGCAACCTGGCGCGCAGTGCCCAGGAAAGCGGGCAACTGGACCTGATCTGGGAATACACCGGCGTGTCGCTGGTGGCCTACAACCATGTGGACGAGAAGCTCGACAGCGAACAGTCCTACGCCCGGGTTAAAGAGCTCGACGCGAAAAAAGGCCTGGTCTGGCTGTCGCCGTCGAAATTCAGCAACACCTACGCCCTGGCATTGCCGGAAAACGTGGCCAAGGAATTCCCGCAGATCAACACCATCAGCGACCTGACCCAAGCCCTTGCCGAGAAAACCAAAGGCACGCGCCTGGTGGCCCTGGACACCGAGTTCGCCAACCGTTCCGACGGCATGGGCGGCATGGTCAAGCTGTACGACATGAACCTGACGCGTAAAAACACCCGGCAGATGGACGCCGGCCTGGTCTACACCGCGTTGCGTAACGGCCAGGTGTTTGCCGGTCTGGTCTACACCACCGATGGTCGCCTGAACGCGTTCAAATTGAAGCTGCTGGAAGACGACAAGCACTACTTCCCGGACTACACCGCCGCCCCGGTGATTCGCCAGCAATACCTCGACCAGCACCCTCAACTGGCCGCCGAGCTCAAGCCATTGGCCGAACTGTTCAACGACGCAACCATGCGCGAGTTGAATGCACGGGTCGACGTCGAGCATGAAAGCCCATCCGCTGTTGCCGCCGATTTCCTGCGCCAACATCCGATCAACTAAGAAGGAGAAGACATGGAATTCCTGAACGCCTTTTCCCATCTTGATTGGGCCCAGGTCCTGCACCTGACCTGGCAGCACATCACCCTGGTCGGTATCGCGGTGATCCTGGCGATTGTCGTCGGCGTGCCCCTCGGCGTGCTGATGACCCGCTTCCCAACCCTCGCCGGCCCCCTGCAAGCCAGCGCCACGGTGCTGCTGACCGTGCCGTCCATCGCGCTGTTCGGCCTGCTGCTGCCGTTCTACTCCAAGTTCGGCCAGGGCCTGGGGCCGATGCCGGCGATCACCGCCGTGTTCCTCTACTCCCTGCTGCCGATCATGCGTAACACCTACCTGGCCCTCACCGGGGTTGAACCGGGTATTCGCGAAGCCGCCAAAGGCATCGGCATGACCTTCGGCCAGCGCCTGCGCATGGTCGAACTGCCCATCGCCGTGCCGGTGATCCTCGCCGGTGTGCGTACCGCCGTGGTGATGAACATCGGCGTCATGACCATCGCCGCTACCATCGGTGCCGGTGGCCTGGGTGTACTTATTCTGGCTTCCATCAGCCGCAGCGACATGTCGATGCTGATCGTTGGCGCCGTGCTGGTCAGTCTCCTGGCCATCTTCGCCGACCTGCTTCTGCAATGGCTGCAACGCTCGCTGACTCCAAAAGGACTGCTCAAATGATCGAACTTCAAAACCTGACCAAGACTTTTCAAAGCAACGGCAAAACTGTTTCGGCCGTGAACGACGTAAGCCTGACCGTCAACGAAGGCGAGATTTGCGTATTCCTCGGCCCTTCGGGTTGCGGCAAGAGCACCACGCTGAAAATGATCAACCGCCTGATCAAGCCGACCTCGGGCAAGATCCTGATCAACGGCGAAGACACCACCGACCTCGACGAAGTGACCCTGCGTCGCAACATCGGCTACGTGATCCAGCAGATCGGCCTGTTCCCGAACATGACCATCGAGGAAAACATCGTGGTCGTGCCCAAGCTGCTGGGCTGGGACAAACAGAAATGCCACGACCGCGCCCGTGAGTTGATGAGCATGATCAAGCTGGAACCCAAGCAGTACCTGCATCGCTACCCGCGTGAACTGTCGGGCGGCCAGCAACAGCGCATCGGCGTGATTCGCGCACTGGCGGCCGATGCCCCGCTGCTGCTGATGGATGAGCCGTTCGGCGCGGTCGACCCGATCAACCGCGAGATGATCCAGAACGAATTCTTCGAGATGCAGCGCGCGTTGAACAAGACCGTGATCATGGTCAGCCACGACATCGACGAAGCCATCAAGCTGGGTGACAAGATCGCCATCTTCCGCGCCGGCAAGCTGCTGCAGATCGACCATCCAGACACCCTGCTGGCGCATCCGGCCGATGAGTTCGTCAGCAACTTCGTGGGCCAGGACAGCACCCTCAAGCGCCTGCTGCTGGTGAAGGCTGAGGATGCGGCGGACAACGCCCCGTCGGTGAGCCCGGAAACCCCGGTGGCCGAGGCCCTGGAGCTGATGGACGAAACCGACCGCCGCTATGTGGTGGTCACCTGTGCGGAGAACAAGGCGCTGGGTTATGTCCGGCGTCGCGACCTGCACCGTCAGGCCGGCACCTGCGGCCAGTACCTGCGCGAGTTCAACGCCACGGCGGCGTACGACGAGCATTTGCGCATCCTGCTGTCGCGCATGTACGAGTTCAATCGCTCGTGGCTGCCGGTAATGGACGCGGAGCGGGTGTTCCTGGGTGAAGTGACCCAGGAGTCGATTGCCGAGTACCTGAGTTCCGGTAAGTCCCGTGGGGGCAAGACCAGTATTGTCTCCCCTGCCGAGACCGCCCTGGCCTGACACAACGCGGTAAAAAATGTGGGAGGGGGCTTGCTCCCGATGGCGGTGTGTCAGTCACTTCATCTGTCACTGATCCACCGCTATCGGGAGCAAGCCCCCTCCCACATTTCCCCTTCGGTGAGTCAGGGAAATCGCCTCGATTACCACTCAGCGGGGAACATCATTCCGTCACACGTGTCGGTTACATAAGTAGCTGCACGCGGTCCCGCGACGAACGCGTGCAAAAACGCGACATTTTTAGTTGATCTATAGCCCCTCACGTCCTAAAGTTCGCGCCGAACGTCCATGCTGGAAACGATCCATCCGGCTCAAGTACTGACGACGAGACAGCAAGGCCAAGGGAAGCGGTTGTTCCCATGGCCTTTTTGCTTTCGGCGACATGCCTTGGGAAGTAGGCGAACCAAAGTGGGGATACGGAGGACGTTCATTTGCACCCATTGATCAATTTAGTTTGCCCTTAGGAGTTCCCAGCATGTCGATCAACGTCGAAGATTATTTCGCGCGCGCCACTTTTGACAAAATGAAGGCGTTCGCCGACAAGCAAGAAACCCCGTTCGTGGTGATCGACACCGCGATGATCAGCCAGGCCTACGATGACCTGCGCGCCGGTTTCGAATTCGCCAAGGTGTATTACGCGGTCAAGGCCAACCCTGCCGTCGAGATCATCGACCTGTTGAAAGACAAGGGTTCGAGCTTCGACATCGCCTCGATCTATGAGCTGGACAAGGTCATGGACCGCGGCGTCAGCGCCGACCGTATCAGCTACGGCAACACCATCAAGAAATCCAAGGACATCCGCTACTTCTACGAGAAGGGCGTGCGCCTGTTCTCCACCGACTCCGAAGCCGACCTGCGCAACATCGCCAAGGCCGCTCCGGGTTCGAAAGTGTATGTGCGTATCCTCACCGAAGGCTCGACCACCGCAGACTGGCCTTTGTCGCGCAAGTTCGGCTGCCAGACCGACATGGCCATGGACCTGCTGATCCTCGCTCGTGACCTGGGCCTGGTGCCGTACGGCATTTCGTTCCACGTTGGCTCGCAGCAACGCGACATCAGCGTGTGGGACGCGGCAATCGCCAAGGTCAAAGTGATCTTCGAACGCCTGAAGGAAGAAGACGGCATCCACCTCAAGCTGATCAACATGGGCGGTGGCTTCCCGGCCAACTACATCACCCGTACCAATAGCCTGGAAACCTACGCCGAAGAGATCATCCGTTTCCTCAAGGAAGACTTCGGCGATGACCTGCCGGAAATCATCCTGGAGCCGGGCCGTTCGTTGATCGCCAACGCCGGTATCCTGGTCAGTGAAGTGGTATTGGTTGCACGTAAATCCCGTACTGCCGTCGAGCGTTGGGTGTACACGGATGTGGGCAAGTTCTCCGGCCTGATCGAAACCATGGACGAAGCGATCAAGTTCCCGATCTGGACCGAGAAGAAAGGCGAGATGGAAGAAGTGGTCATCGCCGGCCCGACCTGCGACAGCGCCGACATCATGTACGAAAACTACAAGTACGGCCTGCCGCTGAACCTGGCGATCGGTGATCGTTTGTACTGGTTGTCGACCGGTGCGTACACCACCAGCTACAGCGCGATTGAGTTCAATGGCTTTCCGCCGTTGAAGTCGTTCTACGTATAACCGTAGCGCCAAGCCTTAAGCTGCAAGAAAAAGCCCACGCCCTGTCGTGGGCTTTTTTGTGTTTAAAAAGAATGTTTCTCGATAACTCACGGCATAATGCGCGCCTTGGCATTTACATCCAGACAGACGAGGCAGTCCGACGTGTTGAAGAAAACCCTGTTCCAGTTGCACTGGTTCTTCGGCATCACTGCCGGGCTGGTGCTGGCCTTGATGGGGATCACCGGGGCCGCGGTCTCGTTTCAGGATGAGATCCTGCGGGCGCTCAACCCGAACGTATTGAGCGTGGAGAAACGCGAAGCCGGCGTGCTGCCGCCCGCCGAACTGGTGCGCAAGCTGGAAGCCACCGAAGGCAAGACCGTGTCCATGCTGTGGGTGGAGAGCGAAAGCGGCAACGCCGCCCGTGTATTTTTCACCCCACCGCCGGGTGAGCGCCGTGGCCAGATGCGCTACTTCGACCCCTACACCGGCGACTACATGGGCGACGCGGTCGGCCAGGATGTGCTCGGCTTTATCCTGCAACTGCACCGTTTCCTGGCCATGGGCGAAACCGGCCGGCAGATCACCGGCGCCTGCACGTTGATCCTGGTGTTCTTCTGCCTGTCCGGCCTGTACCTGCGCTGGCCGCGCCAGGTCGCAAGCTGGCGTGCCTGGCTGACGCTGGACTGGCGCAAAAAGGGCCGCAGCTTCAACTGGGATTTGCACTCGGTGTTCGGCACCTGGTGCCTGCTGGCCTACCTGCTGGCGGCACTGACCGGGCTGTCGTGGTCCTACGACTGGTACAGCCAGGGCCTGACCAAACTGCTGTCCGACGCGCCGCAAAATGAACGGATGCGCAAGCGCGGCCCGCCGCCCGAAGGCCCGGCACCGGTGGCCAACTACGACGCAATCTGGAGCAGCATCTACAGCAATGCCGGCCCAGGCTTGAGTGCCTATAACATCCGCATGCCCGCCGTCGCCGGGCAACCCGCCATCGTCTATTACCTGCTGAAAGACTCATCCCATGACCGCGCACTGAACCAGATCAACCTGGACCCGGCCACCGGTGAGGTCAAATCCCATGACCAATACGCCAGCAAAACCTTTAAGTCGCAGTTACTGACCAGCATCTATGCGCTGCACACCGGCAGTTATTTCGGCCTGGCGGGGCGCATTATCCTCACCGTCAGCTCGCTGCTCATGCCGCTGTTTTTCATCACCGGCTGGCTGCTGTACCTGGACCGTCGCCGCAAAAAACGTCAGGTGCGCGATGCACGTAAAGGCCTGTACACCAACCACAGTGATGCCCCGGCCTGGCTGATCGGCTTTGCCAGCCAGAGCGGGTTTGCCGAGCAACTGGCCTGGCAGACCGCCGGGCAATTGCAGGCGGCCGGCCTGCCGGTGAAGGTGCAGCCCTTGGGCAGGGTCAGCCAGGACGATTTGCGCCAGTCGGAAAATGCCTTGTTCGTAGTCAGCACCTTCGGCGACGGCGAGGCGCCCGACAGTGCCCGAGGTTTCGAGCGCAGCGTGCTCGGCCAGGACCTGTCGCTCAAGGGCCTGAACTACTCGATCTTGGCCCTGGGTGATCGCCAGTACGAACACTTCTGTGGTTTTGCCCGGCGCCTGCATTTCTGGCTGACCCACCAAGGCGGTAGCCCACTGTTCGCCCCGGTGGAAGTAGACAGCGGCGACACTGACGCCCTGCTGCACTGGCAACAACAGCTTGGCCAACTGACCGGCCACGCGCCGGCGGCGGCCTGGCCGACCGCCCAGTATGAAAACTGGACACTGAGCCAGCGCACCCTGCTGAACCCTGGCAGCGCCAGCGCGGGCGTCTACCTGCTGGGCCTCACCTCACCATCGCCGCAACGTTGGCTGGCCGGTGACCTGGTGGAAATCCTGCCGCGCAATTGTCCCGGGGCCATCGAGCACTTCCTCGAAGGCCTGGGCCTGACCGGCGCCGACGGCGTGCTGGTCGACGGCCTCGCGCATACCCTCAACCAAGCCCTGGCGACCCGCCAACTGCCGGACAACCGCGCACATCTGGTGGGCCTGCATGCCCAAGCGCTGGTGAATGCGCTCGCGCCCCTGGGCATGCGCGAATACTCCATCGCCTCGATTGCCAGCGACGGCGTGTTGGAACTGATCGTGCGCCAGGAACGCCATCCGGATGGCAGCCTGGGCCTGGGCTCGGGATGGCTCACAGAACACGCGGCCATCGGCTCGGGCATCAGCCTGCGCCTGCGCCGCAACAGCGGTTTCCACCTGCCGGACGCGCCAGTGCCGTTGATCTTGCTGGGCAACGGCACCGGCCTGGCCGGTTTGCGCAGTTTGCTCAAGGCGCGGATTGCCGATGGTCAGCAACGCAACTGGCTGCTGTTCGGCGAGCGCAACATCGCCCACGACTTCCTCTGCCAGGAAGAACTGCAAGGCTGGCTGGCCAGTGGTGATCTGGCGCTGCTGGACCTGGCGTTTTCCCGCGATCAGGAGGAGAAAATCTACGTGCAGGATCGCCTGCGCGAATCCGCCGATGTACTGAGTAAATGGCTCGCGGACGGCGCGGCGATTTATGTGTGTGGGAGCTTGCAGGGGATGGCGGCGGGCGTAGACCAGGCGCTGCACGACATCCTCGGGAGTGAAGCGGTGGAGCGCTTGATCGAACAAGGTCGCTACCGCCGGGATGTCTACTGAGATCGAATGTGGGAGGGGATAAGCCGCTCCCACATTTGGATTGCATTTCAAGTCAGGTGGGTTGCAGCTTCTGTTCGAATACCGAGACCCCATCCAGGTCGCGCAAAATAACGGTCAACTCCGCCGTCTGCCCATCAATCTGTACTTCGCCAAAAAACTGAAACCCGGCAAACGGTGAGGTGTTCTGCGCCGGTGGGGCCTTCTCGAACACCACCTCAGGGCCAAAGGTTTTATCCAGTGGGTTCGGGCCGAAGCTGCCCGCATTCAGAGGCCCGGCGACAAACTCCCAGAACGGCTCGAAATCCTGGAACGCCGCGCGATCCGGGTGGTAGTGATGGGCCGCACAGTAATGCACATCCGCCGTCAGCCATACATGGTTGCGCACCTTCTGCGCGCGCAGAAAGCCCAGTAATTCGGCGATTTCCAGCTCGCGGCCTTGCGCCGGGCCGGGGTCATTGTTGGCGATGGCTTCCCAACGCGCCACGCCGGGGCTGACTTCGCCGTCGGGCACGCCGAGGCCGATGGGCATGTCGGCGGCGATCACTTTCCACTGGGCCTGGGAGGCCTTGAGTTCGTGCTTGAGCCAGTCCAACTGTTCGCGGCCGAGGAAGGCTTTTTCGCCGCCCAGGTTGTCATCGTTGGGGCCGCGATAACTGCGCATGTCGAGCACGAATACATCCAGCAGCGGGCCATAGCTGAGCTTGCGATAAATCCGTCCGCCGCCGTCTGCGCTTTGCCGACGCATGGGTGAATATTCCAGCCAGGCCTGGCGTGCGCGGCCGACCAAGGTGTTGATGTCCTTGGTCTGGTAGCGCTCGTCGAGTTGTTTGCCGGGCGACCAGTTATTCACCACTTCGTGATCGTCCCACTGCCAGATCTGCGGCACTTCGGCATTGAAGCGGCGCACGTTTTCATCCAGCAGGTTGTAGCGGTAGTTGCCGCGATATTCGTCGAGGGTTTCGGCGACCTTGCTCTTGGCTTCGGTGGTGATATTGCGCCAGATACGCCCGCCCTCGGTGGGCAATTGCGCGGGTACCGGGCCGTCGGCGTAGATGGTATCGCCGCTGTGGATGAAGAAGTCCGGCAGGCGCAGGCGCATGGCTTCATAGATACGCATGCCGCCAATGTCCGGGTTGATGCCAAAGCCCTGGCCGACGGTGTCGCCACTCCACACAAAACGGATATCGCGACGCTGTTGCGGCACGCTGCGCAGGTGACCGAACCACGGCTCGCTGGCGACACCAGTCTGGGCGTCTTCAAAGTGCACGCGGTAGAAAATCGCCTGGTCGGCAGGCAGCCCGGTGAGTTCGACGCGGGCGGTAAAATCGGTGCGGCTGTCGACCAGGGGCGAGACGAATTTACGCGGGTTGCTGAACACGCTGCGGGTGTCCCATTCCACCACCATTTTTGCCGGGCGGTCGCTGCGGCTCCAGATCATCGCGCGGTCGCCCAGCACATCGCCGGACTGCACGCCGTCGGTGAGTTGCGGCCGGTCTTTCACCGAAGCGATCACCGCCGGGGCCAGGCCCGGCAGCAACAGACCGGCGCCGACGGCTTGCATCACACGGCGACGGCCGAGATCGAAGTGGCTCATGGAGGGTCCCTTTTTCGGATCAAAAAGGCACTTAAGCACGCGTGCGTGAAAGACGTATGACACCTGCTCCGGGACGGGCTAGAGCAACCCGGCCGTTATGTTGACCGCCTTGATCTCATTGACGACGAACGCGGTGCACACATCCTTCACTCCGGGAAATCCGTTGATATGTTGCCTGGCAAACTCACTGAAAGCCGGCATGTCGGTGGCCAGGACGGTCAGCTGATAATCAAAAACACCGGAAATGCAGTGGCAGGCAATCACTTGTTCGAATGACGTCATGGAGACCTCGAAAGCCTGCATGTGAGCGGTATCCTTCTGATGCAGCGCCACCTGGACAAACGCCCTGACGCTGTACCCCAGCATTTTCGCATCGATACTCGCATGGTAGCCCCGCACCACGCCGGCCTCTTCAAGCCGTTTGACCCGTCGCCAACAGGGTGACGCACTCAACGACACCAACTCGGCAAGCTCCGCGCTGGAGAGCCTGGCGTTTTTCTGAAGAGCAGCCAATAACCGACGGTCCGTCGCATCCAGTTTTATTTTTGCCACCTTCGTTTCACCTCATCGACGCTGGATGCCGTGCTCCAGGGCATGAATGGAAGGCGACGTTATCGCACGATTGTTCAAGCCTACGGCACGCGTAAACATCCAGCAAAACATTGTCAGCCAAGGCAAAACAGGACGGCGACCAGCATCAGCAACAAGAGCGACGGGTTGTGCAGGATCCTCGCTACAACGGGCCGAGCCGGCGTTTTTTTGGAACGATCAGACATAGGTCAGCCAATGGGCATACTGTTCATCGACGCCCTGCACGGCACGAAAATACGCCTGCTGGATTGCATGGGTAACGGCACCTCGCGACCCTGCCCCGATTTTTCGCCCGTCGAGTTCGCGAATCGGGGTGACCTCTGCAGCGGTACCGGTGAAAAAAGCCTCGTCGCAGCAGTACACCTCGTCACGGGTAAGGCGCTTCTCCCGCACCTCGAAGCCCAGGTCCTGGGCGATCACCTTGACCGAGTCACGGGTAATACCATCCAGGCACGACGCCACATCGGGCGTGTAGATGATCCCATCCCGCACCACGAAGATATTCTCCCCTGCCCCCTCGCTGACATACCCCTCGGTATCCAGCAGCAACGCCTCATCAAACCCAAGAGATACGGCTTCCCGGTTGGCAAGGATCGAATTGACGTAATGGCCGCATGCTTTGGCGCGGACCATCGCGGCATTGACATGATGACGGGTAAACGACGAGGTTTTCACTCGGATCCCCCTCTCCATGCCCTCATCACCCAGGTAGGCACCCAAGGGCCATCCCGCCACCGCCACATGAATCCGGTTATTCGTTGCCGCGATACTCAGCACCTGCGAGCCGATCCAGGCCAAGGGGCGCAGGTAGCACGCGCCGTAGCCATTCGCACGAATCACGTGCCCGCATGCAGCACTCATCACCTCTTCATCAAAGGGCAGTTCCAACTGAAAGATCCTGGCGGAATTGAACAGGCGCCGGGTATGGGCTTCCAGGCGAAAAATGGCAGGGCCGCGCACCGTTTCATAGGCGCGCAGGCCTTCAAATACGCCCATTCCATAATGCAGGGTATGGGTAAGCACATGGACATTGGCATCGCGCCATTCGACCAATTGGCCATCCATCCAGATTTTTCCATCACGATCAGACATCGACATACGTGCATCTCCACAAACGGTGAACAGCCTCGCGAGGCTCATCGCGCATTATTTCTGAGAGGTGGAACCGAAAGCCTCGAGGGCACCGACTGCACCCTTGGCCAGCCAACCGGTATCGGAGTGCAATGCAATAAAGGTCACGCCCCGTTCACGGTAATGGCAGGCCTGCTCGACGCACGTCGCAAAGATCCCCACGGCCTTGGAGTATCTGCGGCCGGCCTCGAGCACCTGGTCGATCGCCTGCGTGACCGTGTGATGACCGGGTTGCCCGAGCAAGCCCATGCTCGCGCAAAGATCAGCGGTGCCGATGAACAGGCAATCCACGCCCTCGACCTGGGCGATGCTGTCGATATGCTCGACAGCGACGGCCGACTCGATCTGGATAATGGCGCAGGCCTGGCTGTTGGCTGATTCGACGTAGTGAGCGTCCAGCCCATACCGCCCGGCCCTGACCATCGCGGCAACGCCCCTGACCCCGCTTGGCGGGAAGCGCATGGAGGCCACGGCTGCCTGCGCCTGGGCTGCATTGTCGATGTTGGGAAACACCAGGGTCTGCGCCCCGCAATCCATCACACGCTTGACCTGGGCAGCGTCGTTGGCCGTCACCCGCACGGCGCCGGTGACCCTTGCGCCCTGCGCGTTGGCGGCGTCGATAGCACGCAATTGCGCGGCGACATCCTGGACATCGCCTGGACCGTGCTCCGTATCGATGACCAGCCAGTCAAACCCGCAGTGGGCAAGCAGCTCGGTGACCGCAGGGCTGGCAAGTGTCAGCCAGCACCCCACAGAGGGTATCGAATGCAAGAGGTGGTGTTTAATGGAATTGGGCATGGCAGGCTCCTGGCGTCGTAATGCGATGGGTATCGCAGGCCTATGGTAGGCAGACGCCAGGGGTACTTTTTTGCGCATTTGCCGAGCGTGAATGCCCGGCTACGAAATGGTCATTCCATTTCTCAGGCGTTCACCGCTCGGTTGTTCCAATCCGCTGAAAGCAGGTGCGAATGGATCAGGCTTTCACAGGGCTGACCGCCAGCTCGATGGCTTCCGGACGCTTGATCAGCGCGTACACCAGGCCCGTCAGCAGGCTACCGGCGACAATCGCCAGCAAGTACAGCAGCGCGTGGTTCATCGCGTTCGGAATGATCAACACAAACAGGCCGCCATGCGGGGCGGCAAGTTTGCAACCGAAGTACATCGACAACGCCCCTGTCAACGCGCCACCGGCGATGCTGGACGGGATCACTCGCAACGGGTCCTTGGCGGCAAACGGAATCGCGCCTTCGGAGATAAAGCACATGCCCAGAATCATCGCCGCCTTGCCGGCCTCGCGTTCAGTCTGGGCGAACTTGCGTCGCGCCAGGAACGTGGCGATGCCCATGCCGATCGGCGGCACCATGCCGGCCGCCATGGTCGCGGCCATCGGTGCGCCGCTCTGCGCCGCCAGCAAGCCGACGGAAAACGCATACGCCGCCTTGTTGATCGGCCCGCCCAGATCGACACACATCATGCCGCCCAACAAGATGCCCAGCAGCACCGCATTGGTGGTGCCCATGGTCGCGAGAAAATCGGTCAGGCCTGTGAGCATGCGCGCCACCGGCGGCCCCACCAGGTAAATCATCGCCAAGCCCGTGAACAGGCTCGCCAGCAACGGGATGATCAGGATCGGCTTGAGGGCCTCCAGGCTCTGCGGCAACTTCACCGCACGGGTGATCAGCTTGACGCAGTAGCCGGCGAGAAAACCGGCGAAGATGCCGCCGATAAAACCGGCTCCCAACGTGCCCGCCAACAGACCACCGATCATGCCGGGAGCAATCCCCGGGCGGTCGGCAATCGAGTAAGCGATGTAACCCGCCAGCAACGGCACCATCAGCATAAAGGCGCGGTCGCCGACGGTTTTCAGCGCAGCGGCCAGGGTGCCTTCCTGTTCAAACGCATGAATGCCAAACACGAACGACAAGGCGATCAGCAACCCGCCCGCCACCACCATCGGCAACATGAACGACACACCGGTCAGCAGGTGTTTGTAGACGCCGGTTTTTTCTTTCTTGGCCACGGTACCGCTGGCCGCACTTTCCACTGCGCCTTCGGCCAGGGCTTTGTTGAGGGTCGCCTCGGATTGCTTGAGTGCAATACCGGTGCCGCAACGGTAGATCTTCTTGCCGGCGAAGCGCTCGGTAGCGACTTCGATATCGGCCGCCAGCAGGACCACGTCGGCCTCGGCGATGGCCTCCGGGCTCAACGGCGTGCGCGCACCGACCGAGCCCTGGGTCTCGACCTGCAAGTCATAGCCCAGGCGCTTGGCCGTCTGCTGCAAGGCTTCGGCGGCCATGAAGGTATGCGCCACGCCGGTCGGGCAGGCGGTAATCGCGACGATACGCGGGGCATGCTTCGACGCAGCCTGTGCTTGGCTGGCGACATACTCCTGGGCCTCTTCAGCGCCCCGGCGCAACACCGCTTCGACATCCGCCAGCGCCTGGGCCGGTGTGCTCTGGAACACCCGCTTGCCGACAAACCGCTGCATATCCACCGCAGTGCTGGTGACCAGCAACACCCATTCGGCATCGTCGATGGTGGCCTGGGACAACTGGCGCTCCGGGCGCTGCACATCCACCACCTCGACGCTGGTGCTCCAGCCCTGGCGCTGTGCGGCGGCGTCCAACAAGCGGGCGCACAGCACACTGGTGACCATGCCGTTCGGGCAGGCAGTAACAATGGCTAACTTCATGACAAACCCTCTTATTGTTCTGTCAGCGGGCGTACAGCGACGCCGCTTTCAAGACGCGCCAACTGCGCAGCGTCGCCGATGCCAAAACCGATCTGTGTCACCGCCATGGCGGCGATTGCCGTGGCGCGGCGCAGGGTGTGTTCCGGTGCCTCGCCACTGAGCAAGCCGTGGAGCATGCCGGCCAGCAACGAATCGCCCGCACCGACCGTACTGGCCACCGTGACCTTGGGCGGCGTGGCATGCAGGGTCGTAGCCCGGCTGTACCAGCTCACGCCCGCGGCACCGTCGGAGACGACCACATGTTCAACACCCTGCTGATGCAGTTGGCTGATGACGTTGTTGGCATTGCCCAGGGCATCGGCGAGCTCTTCGGTATTGGGTTTGATCAACCACGGGGCCGCCTTGAGACCGGCACGCAGCGCCTCGCCGCTGGTGTCCAGGGCGACTTTCAAGCCCAGACGCTTCAGGTGTTCCAACAGCCCCTGCAACCACTGCGGGCTGACGCCACACGGCAAGCTGCCAGCGACGACCACCGCATCGTGGCCCGGCGCACTGCGCGTCAATTGGTCGAGCAACGCTTGCTGCGCCTGCTCACTGACCAACGGCCCCGGCGCATTGATATCGGTGACCCGGCCGTCCTGCTCGGCAATCTTGATATTGCTGCGGGTTTCGCCGGGCACGCGGATAAACACGTCGGCAAAACCACGTTGTGCGATCAGCGCCTCGAAGGCTTGGGGATTGTCCTCACCGAGAAAGCCGCCCACCGTCACTTGATGACCCAGGTCGGCCAAGACTTGCGCCACATTCACGCCTTTGCCGGCGGCATGGGTGAGCAGGGTTTCACTGCGGTTGACTTCACCCGGTTCCAGGCGCGCCAGGCGCACCGTCAGGTCCAACGCCGGGTTCAGCGTCAGGGTCAGAATCCTTGCCATCTACACGGCCTCCACAAGGGCACGCACTTCGGCGGGCGAGCCCACCACCAGTGCTTTTTGCGCCAGGCCCTGGGCCTCGCTCAGACTGAATTCACGCACCCGCGCCTTCACTTCGGGAATGCTGCGGGCCGACACGCTCAACTCATCCACACCCAGGCCGATCAGCACCGGCACCGCCAGCGGGTCTGCCGCCAGTTCGCCGCACACACCGACCCATTTGCCGTGGGCATGGGCCGCGCGCACGGTGATGTCGATCAGTTGCAGTACCGCCGGGTGCAGGCCATCGGCCTGGGCCGACAAGGTCGGGTGGCCACGGTCGATAGCCAGGGTGTACTGGGTCAGGTCGTTGGTGCCGACACTGAAGAAGTCCACTTCCTTGGCCAGCACCGGCGCGAGCAAGGCCGCCGACGGGATTTCGATCATGATGCCCAATTGCAGGTCGGCCACCGGGATTTCCAGGCGCAGGCGTTCGGTCATATCCCGCGCCGCACGCCACTCATCCACGCTGCCGACCATGGGGAACATGATGCGCAACGGGCGATTATCCGCCGAGCGCAACAGCGCGCGTAATTGCGCTTCCATGATCTGCGGGCGTTGCAGGGTCAGGCGAATACCGCGTACGCCGAGGAAGGGGTTTTCTTCCTCGGCAATCGGCCAATACGGCAGCGGTTTGTCGCCGCCCACATCGAGGGTGCGCACCACCAGCGGACGGCCCCCGAGGCCATCGAGGACGCGGCGGTATTCGGCTTCCTGGGTGGCTTCGTCAGGGGCTTGCGGGTGAGCCATGAAAATCAGTTCGGTGCGCAGCAAGCCGATGCCTTCGGCGCCCTGCTCCACCGCGCTGGCCACACCGGCGCTTTCGCCGATATTGGCGAACACTTCCACGGCGTGACCATCACGGGTCAGCGCCGGTTCGTGGCGCTGGGCCGAGGCGGCTTGCAAGCGTTGCTCACGGGTATCACGCTCAACGGTGGCGCGTTGCAGGGTGGCCGCGTCGGCGTCTACATGCAGGCGACCCCGCTGGCCATCCAGCAGCAACGGCGTACCGGCGGCCAGCAGCAACACCGCCGGGCCGGCGCCGACCAACGCCGGAATACCCAGGGCACGGGCGACGATGGCGCTGTGGGCCGTTGCGCCGCCACGGGCAGTGAGGATGCCGGCGACGCGGGCCGGGTCCAGGCGCGCGACGTCGGAAGGACCGACTTCGTCCATCACCAGGATGTAGGGTTCGCTCGGCTCCTGGGCGGTTTCGACGCCGCACAATTGCGCCAGCACCCGGCGACCGATGTCGCGCAAGTCGGCGGCGCGCTCGGCGAGCAAGGCATCCTGCAACGACTCCTGCTGCTTGGCGGCGGCTTCGATCACGCTCATCCACGCCGCTTGTGCGCTTTCACCTTGCTTGAGACGGGTGTCGACTTCATCGGTGAGTTCCGGGTCGTCGAGCATTTCCTGGTGGGTGATGAAAATCTCGCGGATGGCTTTGGATTGGCTGCGTTCGATCAGGCCCTGGATGTCCCGGCGTACATCGGCCAAGGCGTCCTGCAGGCGCTGGCGCTCAATGGCCGAGGACTCGCCGCGCAGGGGATAGTCGAACACCTGCTGGATCTGGATATGCGCAGGGCCTATGGCGATGCCAGGCGCGGCAGCGATGGCCTGGATCTGGCTGCCGGTCGGCGGTGCGCTGAGCACCGGAGCAATGTCGAGGGGTTCGGGCTGCGCGCTGACGGTCGGCAGTGGCTCGACCTCTTCGCCCAAGCCTTCCTCGACCGCCGCCAACAACGCGGGCAGCGCATCACCGGCAATGGTTGGCTCGGCGACAAACTCCAGCACCTGGCCACGCCGGGCGCCAAGGCTGAGCAACTTGCTCAGGCTCTTCACCGACACTGCGCCCACCGGGCCATCGACGATGCGCACACGGATGTCGCCGTCAAAACTTTTTGCCAATTGCGCGAGGATCTTCGCCGGCCGCGCGTGCAGGCCGTGGGCGTTAGCCAGGGTGATGCGGGCGCTGGGCCAGTCAGGTGGCAGTTCGCCGCCGAGCACTTCGAGCACCGCGCGACTGCTGGTGGCGCGCCCCAATTCCTGGCCACGACCTTCAATCAACAAGGCGCACAAGCGTTCGAGCAAGGCCTGATGGGCTTCACCCAGGCTGGCCAGGCAGAACAGACCGTTAAGGGGCTGGCCGAGGTAGCGCATGGGTTTGTCGGGGGTGACAAACGCCAGGCCCGGGCGCTTGACGGTCTGCTCGCTATGCAGCCACCACAGGCCATCACCCAGCGGCAGCGCATCGACCTGCTGCAACACGGCGGCAAACCCATTGCTCACACAATCGGCCTGACGCAGCAGGCGTGCGCCTCTCCAGACCAGCTCTTCGAAGTCATCGGCAGACACGCCCAGGCTGATCATCTGCGCGTCCAGCGCCAGCTCCTGGGGTGCGCCTTGCAGCAGTTTCAGCAACGCTTCAGCCGTGCCGGCGCGGCGCAGCGCCTGGCCCAGGTCGGTTTCACCGAGGGCGCGGGTGAGCAGTTGCAGCAGGCGCAGGTGTTCATCGGATTTGGCGGCAATACCAATGGCCAGGTACACAATCTGCCCATCGCCCCAGTCCACCCCTTCGGGGAACTGCAACAGGCGCACACCGGTGGAAAACACTTGGTCGCGGGTTTCGGGGGTGCCGTGGGGGATGGCAATACCTTGGCCAAGAAACGTCGAGCCTTGGGCTTCACGGGCTTGCAAGCCGCTGAGATACCCCTCGGCGACCAGGCCATCGGCCACCAGTTTGTCTGCGAGCAGGTGCAGGGCGGCAGATTTATCCACAGCCACCTGGCCCATGGATATCTGCTCTACAGTGAGCTCAAGCATGCCGTTCTCCTAGTTAGTGCGATGGACGCACTAGGTATTGTTTTGAATAAAACAGTGTAAGGGCGTTCGAAAGTAACTGACTGAGCAGTCAATTGGCAGTAGGCACTCAGTCGCGAACGTCGTAAAAATACGCTGGCTGAAACGTTTAATCTAGAATTTAAGGCAGATTACGCGTTAATTGTGCATCCTTGAAGGACCACTCGGCATTTGAGCTGAGACAATAGTCGTGTGCAGGAATCGGTTACGATTGGACAAAATGTCGGGGCAAGCTCCAAAAAACAAGGAAATCCCGGTTTGAAACTCAGTGATATCGCGCGTCTCGCCGGTGTGTCCGTGACCACCGCCAGCTATGTCATCAATGGCAAAGCCGAACAGCAACGCATCAGCAACGCTACCGTCGAGCGGGTGCGTGCCGTGGTTGAAGCCCATGGCTTCACGCCCAACCCCCAGGCCGCCGGGCTGCGCAGCCGGCACACGCGCACCTTGGGCTTTATCCTGCCCGACCTGGAAAACCCCAGTTACGCACGGATCGCCAAGCTATTGGAACAAGGCGCGCGCGCGCGCGGCTATCAATTGCTGATTGCCAGTTCCGACGACGAGGCCGGCAGCGAGCGTCAATTGCTGCAACTGTTCCGCGCTCGCCGCTGCGATGCGTTGTTCGTGGCCAGCTGCCTGCCCGCCGGTGATGACAGCTACCGTGAGCTGCAAGCAAAGGGCTTGCCGGTGATCGCCATCGACCGGGTGATGGAGCCGGAACACTTCTGCTCGGTGGTCAGCGACGACCGTCAGGCCTGCCAGCAGCTGACCAGCAGCCTGCTGCAGCCCTTGCCCAAGCAGATCGTGCTGATCGGCGCGCGGCCCGAGCTGAGTATCAGCCAGGAGCGCGCCGCCGGTTTCCGTGAAGCGCTGCAAGGCTTCACTGGTGAGGTGATCGTCGAACACGGCGAAGCCTTCAGCCGTGACTGCGGCCGACAGTTGATGGTGCAACTTCTACATCAACTGGGGCACCTGCCTGACGCACTGGTGACCACTTCCTACGTGTTGCTGCAAGGCGTGTTCGACGCACTGCATGACTTCCCGCTCAAGTCGCGACCGCTGCGCCTGGGCACCTTTGGTGACACCCAGTTGCTGGACTTTCTACCGCTGCCGGTCAACGCAATGGCCCAGCAACATCAGCTGATTGCCGACACCGCCCTGCGCCTGGCCCTGGCAGCCATTGAAGAAGAGCAGTACCAACCGGGCGTGCACGCCATCGGCCGGACCTTCAAGCAGCGTATCCACGAGGCCTGAGCGTGGAGCTGATCGACACCCACACCCACCTGGATTTCCCGGAGTTCGACAGCGATCGCCGGGAAGTCCTCGCCCACAGCCGTGCATTAGACGTGCGGCGCATGGTGGTGTTGGGGGTGTATCAGCAGAATTGGCAGCGGCTGTGGGATCTGGTGCAGGCGGATGCGGGTTTGTTCGCAGCCTTTGGCCTGCACCCGGTGTATCTCGATGACCACAAGCCCACCGACCTGACGGAGTTGGGCGACTGGCTGACGCGCCTGCACGGCCATCGACAGCTCTGCGCGGTGGGTGAAATCGGCCTGGATTACTTTCTTGAACAACTGGATCGCGAGCGCCAGCAAAGCCTGTTCGAGGCCCAACTCAAATTGGCGATGGACTTCCAACTGCCGGCGCTGCTGCACGTACGCCGTAGCCACGCTGCCGTAATCGCCACGCTCAAACGCATCCGCCTGCCACGGGGCGGTATCATCCACGCGTTTGCCGGCAGCCGGGAAGAAGCCCACGAATACATCAAGCTGGGGTTCAAGCTCGGCCTGGGCGGCGCAGCCACATGGCCCCAGGCCCTGCGTATGCACAAGGTGCTGGCACAACTGCCGCTGAGCGCGGTGGTGCTGGAAACCGACGCCCCCGACATGGCGCCGGCCATGTACCCGGGCCAGCGCAATAGCCCGGCGCACCTGCCGGCGATCTGCACCGCCCTGGCCGAGCGCATGGGCACCAGCCCTCTATTGCTGGCCGAGGCGAGTACACGCAATGCGTGCGAGCTGTTCAATTGGTAGTGCCGGAGTAACCGCTTGCAGGTTCAAGGTCATTCGCTGCCGATGACGGGCATAGCGCAACACCAGAAAATGCACCAGCAGCACCACCAGTGACACATTGAGTTGCCCGACCACACTGATCAGGCCCACCCACTCCGCCACCAGCGCCACGATCAACACCACGCAGGTCAGCACGGCCATGCTCGGGCGTACCAGTGCCCAGTGGTCCAGCGCCTTGAAATGGCGCAACTGCCGGGGGCAGTTCAACTCCAGGACGCGCTGGCAATACGGGCAATCAAAGGGTTCTTCGATGGCGATGGCATTCAACTGCCAAGGCTTGAGTTCAAACGTGATGTCGCAATGGGCGCAGTGCCCCTTGATGCCGACTGCAGTGGTCATCGTCGTGCCTCCCCTGGACCTGAATTGAGTGAAACAAATTTTCACTTATTCACGCGCGCAAAAAAGGCACTCCGGGAATTCAAGACAGGCACTACATCGATAGAAGACCAATCCTACGCCACTGTCTTACACACGAAAGGCCCCGATCAGTTGCTTCAACTCAATCACCTGGATCGATAGCTGCCGGCTCGCCGCTTCAGTCTGATGCGCACCTTGGGCAGCATGTTCGCCGGCACGATTGATTTCGACGATATTCTGGTCGATGTCGTGGGCCACGGCGGTCTGCTGCTCCACAGCCGCAGCGATCTGCTGATTCTGGTCGACGATCATGCCGACGGCACCGAGGATATTTTCCAAGGCCTGCTGGACCTTATCCGACTGCTCCACGGTACCGTTGGCCATTTCATGGCTGGTGCCCATGGCCTTCACGGCCGCTGCCACGCCACTGTGCAGGCGGCTGATCATTTGTTCGATTTCTTCGGTGGAATGCTGGGTACGCCGGGCCAGGGTTCTCACCTCGTCGGCCACCACGGCAAAGCCGCGCCCCTGCTCACCGGCCCGTGCGGCCTCGATGGCAGCATTGAGTGCCAGCAGATTGGTTTGCTCGGCGATGCTTTTGATCACCTCCAGGACGCCGCTGATGGACTGGCTGTCGGTAGCCAACTGGTTGATCACCCTTACCGACTGGTCGATCTCAGAGGCCAGCCGCGCAATGCTGCCCTGCTGGGATTGCACCAGGCCGCGACCGTTGACGGTTTCATCGTTGACGCTGTGGGCACTGCTGACCGCCGCCGCGGCACTGCGCGCCACCTCCTGGGCGGTGGACGACATTTGGTTCATGGCCGTCGCCACCTGCTCAATCTGCATGCGCTGGCCTGAGACCGCCTCATTGCTCCGGGCCGAAACGGTTTCCACTTGGCCGGCCTGCAATTCGACCTGGCTGACGGTGTGCCCCACGCGCTCGATCAAATCATGGATCTTCGCCACGGTGCCGTTGAACACCTGGCCCAAATCGCCCAACTCATCGCGGCTGTGGGCGACAAAGGTAACGGTCATGTCGCCGGCAGCCACCTTGTCCATCATCGCCCCCAGGCGCCGCAACGTGGTGCGCGTAGACGCGTAGAACCCCGCATACAGATAGAAGATCAGCAAAAACACCGCCGTCAGCGCCGAGACCAGCAGCACCATGTGCGTACGGTTCTGCGCCAGGCGCTGCTCCAGCTGCTGCCCGAGAAACGTCAGGGTGGCGTCATCGAGCTGATAGGTGTGGTCCATCAATTGGCTGACGCTGTCATAGAAACCCTGCCAGGGTGCGTCAAGGGTTTCGGCCATCACCACCTGTTCTTCAAACAGCTCACTGCCCTGCTTGAGGCTGGCATTGCTGGCCTTGGCCGGGCTGTCGAGTGCCGCGTGAGCGGCTTTGCTGGCGCCCAGGGCGTCCTGCAATTTCAAGCCGTATTCGGCCTGGAGCTTTTCCAACTGTTGCAGCAGTTCGTCGAAGCGGGTACTGGAAGATGAATTGAGAAAACCCTGGCCAAGGGAATAGGCGCCCATCGCCCGGCCCTCCCCCAAGATCTGGGTGACTTGCGGGGTGACGCTGGTGATCAGTTCGCTGAGCTGGCGCAAGTCACTCTGGGGGTCGCGGCTCAAGCCGGACTGGCTGGCAATGATCTGGCTGAGCATCTGTGCCTTGTTGAGCAACTTGCCGATCAACGCACTTTTGCTTTGCAGCGAGCTTTCCTGTTGCTGGGCCTGGAAGGCCGCGATCAGTTCGTCGCGCTTACCTTCAAAGGCCGCGATTTGGTCAGGCTCGGTAGCCATCGGGTTGAGGCTTTGCAGACGGGCGAGCACGCTCTGCTCCAAGGCGCTGATCTTGCCCTCAAGGTCAGCAGCCTTCCCCGACTGGCCGAGGGTTGCGTTGATCTGCACCTGGTTATTGAGGGTTTCCAAGTCACGGCGCAGCACCAGGCTGCTGCCGAGCAAATCCAGGCTTTGCAGCTCGACACGGGTGCCCTGGAACTCGCGCCAGGAATCACGCACCAGGTAATAGTTGGTGGCCAGCATCGGCAGCAGGAACAGCACGCTGATCAGGCTGAACTTCATGCCGAAGCTAAGACGGTTCATCAGCGCGACGGCGGGATAGAGCAAGCTCTTCACAGGTGACCTCCCCTTTCTTTTATTTTTATTGAGGCGCAGGGCGGCGGCAGAAAGCCACTATTTGGCGCTCTGTCTGTATAGCTCAATTTGAAAGGGAGTTTTGTAACGTAAAGTTAACGAGCCAAGATTGCAGGGGGCTGCTGGGCAGCCCGGCGCGGGACAAGCCCGCTTATCGGAGCAATCAGGGCAACACCGTCCAGATGGCGAACCCGGCATACCACAGCACCGCCGCACGCAGCAGCAGTTCCCACAGGCGATCCAGGCTATTGATGCCGTCGGCACCCACGGCCGGAGGCGGGATTTCAGCGGCGACCAGGCCGACTTTCTCCACCAGTTGCGCGGCGCTGATGTCCCAGCTCAGCAGCTCGTGAAGCATTACCCGGCTGACCGCGACGAAGTTGCCCACCAGCGCAAAACTGGCCGCCAGCAAGCGCACCGGCAACCAGTCAAACGCGTGACGCAGTTGCCCGGCGCGCTCAGCCACCAGAGGGTTCTGGCTATGCTCACTGGCAAGCGCCAAGAGTCGATAAGCCAGCGCGGCGACCGGCCCCAACAGGAAGTACCAGAAAATCACCGCAAAAAAGCTCTGGTAGGCCTGCCACAACAGATGGCCCTGGACGCGCTCCAACAGTTGCTCGCCGCTGTCGGCGCCCAGCTTCAGGTCGCGCTCGGCCACATGTTCGGCAGCCTGCAGGTCGCCACGGCGCCAGGCATCGCGAAATGGCCCCAATCCAGCCAATAGATCGCCACGGCCCAGGCTGTAGATCACTACCAGCAGGTGCACCGGCAGCGCCAACAAACCATAGGCCACCGGCTCCAGCACCAGCAGCAACAACGCCAGCAACGCTACCGGCAGCAGCACCAGCAGGGCCAGAATCAGCCAAGGCTGCTTGCCCAAACGCGGGCTAGATTCCAACTTGGCCAATTCGCGCAACCAGCCACCATCACGCTGCAACCTCTGGCGCATGGCCGAGAACTTCTCGATCCACACCGCCAACACCAACACCAGGAAACTCATCGTGCATGTCCTCCATCCTGCAGGGCGCTGCGAAAGCGCGTCCAATCAAAAGCGGGGCCGGGATCGGTCTTGCGCCCCGGAGCGATGTCGCTATGGCCACAAATACGCTGCGGCGTAATACCTGGATAGGCTGCCAGCAACTGACGGGTCAGGTCGATCAGCGACACATACTGGGGGGTGGTGAACGGCAAATCATCCGTGCCCTCAAGCTCTATCCCCAGGGAAAAGTCATTGCACGTCTCACGCCCTTCGAAGCACGAGACCCCGGCATGCCAGGCCCGGTCGATACAGGACACAAATTGCGTCACCGTGCCGTCACGCTCAATCAGAAAATGCGCAGACACCCGTAGGTCGGCAATCCCTTCAAAGTAAGGATGTTCCGTGACGTCCAGGCGGTTCTGAAAAAACTCCTGCACTTTTCCAGTCGCGAACTGCGCGGGTGGCAGGCTGATGTTATGCACCACCAACAGTGAGATTTCGCCTGTCGGGCGCTCGTTGAAGTTGGGTGAAGGGCAATGGCGAATGCCCTGGCACCAACCACTGGCGGGGTCCAACTGCATACAGGATCCTTGAACGTGACTAAGTGTGACCAGTATGCCGCGTTCGACCCCGTGGTTGCGATCACTTGCCGCGATTGAGTTGACGCAGCTTACCCACCACCGCCGCCAGCGCCCGCTCGAACAGCGGTTCATCGTCCAGGCTATGCAGCGCGCCACGCTTGAATGCCATCGCCAGTTGGCCGGCACTCTTCTCCAGGACTTTGAGCCCCGTGCGGCCGACAAAAATATAGGTATTGGTCGGTACCATGATCGCCGTCAGCTTGCACCGCAGGGTGCCTGCCTGGCCCTGCTGGAACACGAACCAGTCGCCGACTCGCAGTTGGTGCACCTTGAGCAGGTCCGGATCATCCTCCGGCAGGCCCTCGACCGAATCGAGCGGCAGTGTGTTGAACACAAAGGGCTCACGCACTTCGAGCCATCCATCGCCACCCTCGGGCGGCTGGACGTGAAGGGTCTGCAAGCGAACAAAAAAATCACGCGTGCTGAAGGGGTCGAATGCAGCGCTGGTCAACCCGTCACGCAGTGCCTTGAGCAACCCCGGCAACTGCTCCAACAAGTGCACCCCGGCTTCAGTGTCTGCCTGCAGGCTGACACTCCAGATCAGCTCATCCATGGTGCGCAGCGCTGCTTGCCATTGCACCGACTGCTCGCCGTGCTTGAGGCTGGCCAGCAACAGCACCTGGCTCCAGGCCTGTTGCAGGAACTGCACCACCGCCTGCGGCAAAACCTTGCCCAGCATCCGCCGATTCAGTACCTCGGCCACCCGCGCACGCGCCGCTTCCGTGCGCACGCGCCCCTCTTCAGCATCGCGGGTATGCTGCTCAAGCAGCGCGCTGCGCCGACGCTCATCGGCGGTGAATGCAGTGAATTCGGTAAGCAATTGGGAAAAAATCGCCGGGTCTTCCACAAACTCATTCAGCAACCGCTGAACCACCTGCTCTATGCGCAGGTACAGGCTGTCGCGCTGGAAGTCATCGACGGGGCTCCAGCCCATGGCTGTCGTAGCGATTTCATTCAACAGGCGCCGAGCCGGGTGGCCGGGCCGACTGAAAAAGCTCTTGTCCAGCACCGCCACTTTCAGCATCGGGATCTGCAGGCGGCCGATCAAGACCTTGAAGGCGTCCGGCACCGTGCGGTCATTGAGGATAAATTCGAACAGCAGGGCGATCAGGTTGATCACATCTTCGTCCGCATCCTCCACCACCCGCGACTTGCCACTCTTGACGCTGACACGGGTGAGCAACTGCTCGAGTTGGTTACGCAGGTCGAAATCATCCTCGGCTTCCGGCTCCGGGACGTACTGCTGCAAATGGGACAACAGGCGCAGCAGATCGCGGGTGGCGATAGGCTGGGGTTCGGCGCTGGCTTCAAGCGTAGGCGACACGCTACCGCGCACGGCGGTCAACAACGCCTGCAAGGCGGTAAAGGCTTGCAGGCCATTTTCGTCGATCGGTTGGTCGACGCTCGGCAATACCTCTTCGCGATGATGATCACGCGTGGCACGGCCACAGGGACGACGGGATGGCGCGGCCTTGAGTTCCGGCAACACGCCGGTCGCGGCCAGCAGTTGATTGGCCTCACCGTACAGTTGGTCAGCGTCACTGAGTACGTACTTTTCAAACAGCTTGAGCATGATCAGCTTGACGCGGATCTCCACGCCCAGACTACGCCCGGCACGCAGGAAGAACTCGCACAGCAGCGCCGGGCCCAGGGGGTTCTCACGGTCATCCAGGCGATTGCCGAGCAAGACACTTAAGCGTGCAGTGAGTTGCGACAGCGCCAGGCCGTCGCGGTGGCGCACCCGGCCAAGCATGGCCTCAAGTGCCACGGCTTTTTCCAAGTCATCCCTGGACGTGCCTGAGGCCGCCTCATAAGACACCACCGGCACCAACTGAAGCTCAGTACGCCCCGCCTGCCCCAGGTTTCCAAAGGCTTCGAACAGCCGCTCCATGAACACCCGCTCGAAATTCTTGCGCTTGAGGCGCAAGTCGCGCATGGCTTCAAAAAAGATATGGTGGTCCACGTTGTTGCGGGCCTTGTCGGCCATTTCGAACAAAGTGTCGTCGGCGTTATCGAACAGTTCCTGCAAACCCTGCTGCAACTGCTGCGCCGCCTTGTCGCGAACCTGCAGCAACACCACCGGCAGGCGCGCGAGCGGCGATGGCGTGGCTTGTGCCTTGTTGATTGGCACCACCTTTCCGTCATTGTGCATCCTGGCCTCCTGAAACGGCGGTAAAGAGTTGGGGAAAGATCGGGTACAGGCCCAATAAGCACTGTGGATAACCGCCCATCACCAGTACGTCAAAGCTATGACGCCAATTGCAAGGCGCGAGATTATCTTGCAAATGAGTGCCGTTGCGCCAGCAAACTCTGACATTGCGCTGTAAATGAGTGGTGAGCCTGGGTTCGAACGCACGCAGCCCCTATAATCGGGACACTTTGTTTGTGGAGCCTGTTATGCCGAACCTCCGTCTTGCCGACCTCACCGCCGAAATCGAAGCCAACGTGCGCCGCGCGCTGCTGGAAGACATCGGCAGCGGCGACATCACCGCGCAGTTGATCCCGGCCGAACGGCTGGCCACGGCCACCATCATTACCCGCGACGCCGCCGTCATCGCCGGCACGGCGTGGGTGGATGCAGTATTCCGCCAACTGGACCCAAGGGTCGCCGTGCACTGGCAGGTGGCCGACGGCGAGCGTGTCAGCCCCAATCAGGCACTGTTCCACCTGGAAGGCCCGGCGCGTTCGCTGCTCAGTGGCGAACGCTCTGCCCTGAACTTCCTGCAGTTGCTGTCCGGAGTCGCCACCCGCGCCCGGTTCCTGGCGGATTTTGTCGCCAGCACCCAGGTCAAGCTGCTGGACACTCGAAAAACCCTGCCCGGTCTGCGCCTGGCGCAGAAATACGCGGTGACCTGCGGTGGCTGCCATAACCACCGCATCGGTTTGTATGACGCGTTCCTGATCAAGGAAAACCACATCGCTGCCTGCGGCGGAATTGCCCAAGCCATCAGCGCCGCCCACAAGATCGCACCCGGCAAGCCGGTGGAAATCGAAGTGGAGAGCCTGGACGAACTGCGCGAGGCGCTGGCGGCGGGCGCCGACATCATCATGCTCGATGAGTTGAGCCTGGAAGATATGCGTGAAGCCGTGCGCCTGAACGGCGGCAAGGCCAAGCTGGAAGCCAGCGGCGGGATCAATGAAAACACCCTGCTGCCTATCGCCGAGACAGGGGTGGACTACATTTCCATTGGTGCGATGACCAAGGATGTGAAGGCGGTGGATTTGTCGATGCGCCTCAGTATCTGAGGAGAGGCAAGCGGTGAGCTTCAAGCTGCAAGAGGGCTGCGTTCCAACTTGCAGCTTGCAGCTTGAAACTTGCAGCAGCGTCTAAACGACCAGGTCGTTCATCTCGCAATACTCTTCCCATTCGACACCCAGCACCTCGGCCGCCTCCTTGTGCAGGGCCAGCCGTGCCGCTTCAAATTCTTCCGGCGTCGAGGTGTACTTGAGGGTCAGTTCCCAAGGCTGGAAGCCCTGGCTCTCGGCCTCGTCCTCGAAAGCCCACTGGATCTGGTCGCGCTGATCATCGGCGCTCAGGTCCTTGATCTCTTCTTTAAGCTGCGGCGATTCCTCAAGGTATTTTTCGAGGGCTGCTTGGTGCCGAACTTCCTGGGTCATTTCAGTCGTGGTCATGTTGTTCTCTTAGATCGAGGAATGGGGATGCATCTGGGTCATCAAGGTTGCGCAGATACAAAAGAGTGGGCACAAGTGCCAACTCGTCTGGCCTTCAGAACCATTCTGGGATCATCTGAAAACATTTCCTTTGAAACACTGCCGCTAAAACACTGGCCTTAAAACACCGCCCTTAAAACACCGCCCTTAAAACAGTAGTGCCTTTTTGCCCGAGACAGGAATCGAACCTGCGACCTTCGCGTTACGAGTGCGCTGCTCTACCAACTGAGCTACACGGGCGGTGGGCTAAAGCTAGCACCGCATCGGGCGTCCGGCAACTTGCGCCCTTCAACGGGCAATGACCCCCTGAGCCCAGAAGCGTGGTTGCAGGTGACTGCCTTCGCCGTCCAGGTACTGCTGCTGGGCTTGCTGGATATGAGGCACATCGCGCATCGCGATAAACACCAACAGACCAACGGCCAACACCCCCAAGGCTTTCCATAGGTTCCGGGCCAACGGCAGCGCAGCACTTGCTGGCGTGCGCGACACATGCAGCGCCATCAGCCAGCCCACCACCAGCGCCAACCAGACCTGGGAGTTGGGTATCACGATCACACCATCGACCATGGACTGCACCAGCGCACCGATCAACGCTGCAAACAGGCACAAACGCAGCAGGTCAACACGCTCGGCAGACAGCGCTCGCGCGCGCAGCACTGCCAACGTGGCCCAGCCGCCTCGCCATGCCAAAACCGCCACGCACAGAGCCGACGGCACACCCCATTCGCTGGCCCACTGCAGAACCGCCTGATGGGGGTGAGCGGCAATCTTGTTGGCAATATCGGCAAAATGCATCGGCCCGAAACCGAGCCACGGCCGCTCGACAAGCATGTGCCACGCCTGCCACCAGATCGGGCCGCGCCCCGACAGCGAGGTGGTAAGGCGATCACTGGCACCACTGGAGAGCTCAATGCCCAGGTAATCCGCCAGCACCGTGAATATCAGCCAATACAGCAACAGCCCAACCAACGCTGCGGCCAACTGCCAGCCCAGCCAGCGACGGCCCCAAGGCCCGAGCACCGCCAACACCACGCCTGCCACGCCCATACCGAGCCAGGTGCCCCGCGTACCGCCGCTAATTGCGATCAGCCACCAGACACACAGCAACGTAAACACCGCACCGCGCAGGGCTCGGGAGAGATTGGGGATCAGCAAGGGCAGCGCCAGCAAGGGCAGGGTAAACGTCTGAAACTGACCGTAGAAACGCTTGTTGGAAAAGCCGGTCAGCAGCCGGTCAAGGTCCAGCATGCGCTCGCCACTGGTGAGCGCATGCGTACCGGCATACAGATACTGGACCGACTTGATCAGGCACAGCAACACCACAACCAGGATCAGCACGCGATCCAAAGACTCGCCGCCATGGCGGCGAAGCAGAGTAAAGGCGACGGCGATCGCCGCGCAGCCGACAAACAGCGCCACTTCGGTGAGCGCCCACAGCGGCTGATGGGCCAGCGCCGAAGACAGCAGACCCAGCCCGACAACCAGCGCTACTCCCCAGGCCGTGGGCCTGTCCACCCAGGGCTCAGTGGAGGTAACTGATAACCCATACAGCACCGCGCAAAACCCGATGGCAATTTGCATTACACGCTGTAGATCATGCCCACCGAACGGTGCGCAAATCCCGACAGTCAACAGGCACACCGCTGCTATCAGGAAAACACCGCCTCGCTGCTGTACGGATAACGCCATCGGCCACCTCTACTTCCCTGTGGATGGTTTAGCAGTTATGCCCCGTCGGCGCCGCAGCCCTTGCCGACATATTTCGCTTCAGCGGTAGTCGTGCACTTCCAGCCGGTGGCGCTGCGCGTCAGGCTGATGGTCTTGCCCAGCACCGGTGCCGGCGCGTCGAGTATTTCGCAGCTGATGGAGCCGGCTCCCGTGGCCACGTCGCCTGCCACGTCGATCTTGCAGTTGGCGGTGGGGCTGGTGCCGCCGATCAAGGCCAAGGTAGGTACGGTGCCCTGGTTGATAGTGTCTTCGTAACCGGCCTTCAACGCGGCAACTTCAGCCAGGCCGGCAGTGAACTTAGCCTTGGCCTGGTGTGTGGTGTACATGGGCAGGCCGATCGTGGCCAAAATGCCGATGATTGCTACGACGATCAACAACTCGATCAAGGTAAAGCCTTTCTGACGTATCACATTCACTCTCCAGAATAGAACTCATGACAAGGCGCGTCCTGCACCCCGTTTTTGCAACGGCGCCAGTGTACTCACCCGCAAGCGGTCAATCGCGCTCAAGACGCACATTCTGACATTTTTATCCTGCGCCATCGGCATGCCCGAATCCGTCACCTGACTAAGCTATAAATATTCGACAGCCTGTATGCGGAACCGCGACATGAACGACGCTTCAACGATTTACGCCTGGGAAGGCATCAACCGCAAAGGGCGCAGGGTGTCCGGGCAAACCAAGGGGCACAACCCTGCCCTGGTCAAGGCGCAACTGCGCCAGCAAGGGATCAGCCCCGGCCGTGTGCGCAAGCAATCCCCGCTGCTGCCAAGCCTCGCCCCATCAGTCAAAGCGGCTGACATCACGCTGTTCACGCGCCAACTGGCTATGCTGCTGAAGGCTGGGGTTCCACTGCTGCAAGCCTTCGACATCATCAGCGAAGGCGTCGACAATCGCGCTGTGCGTGAACGCGTGCAGGGGCTTAAACAGGCGATCGCTGCCGGCAGCAGCCTGGCTGAAGCATTACGCAAACAACCACGTTATTTCGATGAGTTGTACTGCAACCTGGTGGCAGCCGGCGAACAGGCCGGGGCGCTTGAGACTCTGTTGGAAAGGGTGGCGATCCACCGGGAAAAAAGTCAGCAGCTCAAGGCCAGGATCAAAAAGGCCATGACGTACCCCATTGCAGTCCTGGTGGTTGCCAGCCTGGTCACCGGCATACTGCTGGTCCACGTGGTGCCGCAGTTCCAGGCCCTGTTCGCCGGAGTCGACAGCAAACTGCCGGCATTTACCTTATATGTGATCGCCTGGTCGGCGTTCATGCAGCACGCATGGTGGATGCTGGTGTTGGGCATAGTCGCGGGAGCCGCTGGGCTGCGCCAGGCCTATCGGAAATCGTCGGGCTTTCGCTACTGGCTGGACACCGGTTTGTTGAAAGCGCCCCTGGCAGGCAAACTGCTGACAAAATCCGCCGTGGCCCTTTACGCCCGCACGCTCTCGACTACCTTTGCCGCCGGTGTTCCACTGGTACAGGCATTGGATTCAGTCGCCGGCGCCGTGGGAAATGGCCCGTTCAAACAGGCAATCGAACATATGCGTCACGATGTATCCACAGGAATGCAACTGAATCAATCCATGACCAACAGCGGTCTGTTTCCCGGCATGGCGATCCAGATGACGGCGATCGGCGAAGAGTCGGGCACCCTGGAACACATGCTGGAAAAGGTCGCCAACCACTATGAGACGGACGTGGACAACCAGGTCGACAACCTCACCAGCCTGATGGAGCCGTTGATCATGATGGTCCTGGGGGGGATTGTCGGCGCGCTGGTCATCGCCATGTACCTGCCGGTCTTCCAATTAGGGAGCGCATTTTGAGCGTGCTGCTGAACGAGCATCCATGGGCTTTTGTCGCCATAGCGTTGGTACTGGGGCTCATCCTCGGCAGCTTCCTCAACGTGCTGGTCTGGCGCCTGCCTAAAATGCTCGAACGGGAATGGCGTGCCCAGGCCCATGAGGCGCTCGGTCTACCTTCCGAACCTGACGGGCCGACCTACAACCTGATGCACCCCAACTCATGCTGCCCGCACTGTGATCATCCAATCCGGCCGTGGGAAAATATCCCACTGCTCAGCTACCTGATGCTCAGGGGCCGCTGTGCCCACTGCCAGGGAGCCATCAGCCCCCGCTACCCTTTCACCGAACTCGCATGTGGGTTGATCTCGGCATGGGTCGCCTGGCATTTCGGCTTTGGCTGGCAAGCCGCAGCGGTGCTGGTGTTGAGTTGGGGGTTGCTGGCAATGAGCCTGATCGACGCAGACCACCAGTTGCTGCCGGATGTGCTGGTGCTGCCATTGCTGTGGCTGGGGCTGATCGCCAACAGCTTTGGATTACTGACGACATTACCCGACGCGCTATGGGGCACCGTGATCGGCTACATGAGCCTGTGGAGCGTGTTCTGGCTATTCAAGCTGGTCACCGGCAAAGATGGCATGGGCCACGGTGATTTCAAGTTACTGGCCATGCTCGGCGCGTGGGGTGGCTGGCAGATATTGCCGATGACGCTGTTGATGTCGTCGCTGGTGGGGGTGTTTGTCGGGTTGATACTGATGCGCCTGCGCAAGACCCAGGCGTCCACGCCGATGCCGTTTGGTCCGTACTTGGCAATTGCCGGCTGGATTGCATTGCTCTGGGGTGGTCAAATAACCGACTTCTATTTGCAGTCTGTCGGTTTCAGATGACCACTCCTGTTGCAACACCCTGGATTCTTGGCCTCACTGGCGGCATCGGCAGCGGGAAAAGTGCGGCCGCCCAGCACTTTATCGACCTGGGCATTGACGTCGTGGACGCCGATCACGCCGCGCGCTGGGTGGTCGAACCCGGCCGGCCGGCACTGGCCCGCATCGCCGAGCATTTTGGTGCTGGGGTATTGCAGCCTGACGGCCAATTGGACCGCGCCGCGCTGCGCAAGCTGATCTTTGAGGTGCCCGAAGAGCGCCGCTGGCTGGAAGCCCTGCTGCACCCGCTGATTGGCGAAGAGATTCGTAGTCACCTGGCTCGCGCCCGGTCGCCTTATGCGATCCTGGTGTCACCGCTGCTGATCGAATCCGGCCAGTACAGCATGACCCAGCGCATCCTGGTGATCGACGTGCCGCAATCGCTGCAGATTCAGCGTACCCTGCAGCGCGACGGCATCAGCGAACAACAGGTTCAGGCGATCCTCAAGGCCCAGTCCAGCCGTGAAGACCGCCTGAACCATGCCGATGACGTGCTGGTCAATGACCAGGACCTCGCTTGGCTGCACAGCGAGGTCGAGCGACTGCACCACTTTTACCTTACTTTGCGTGGAGGCCGATCATGAGCCAACCCTTGACCGTCGACTGCCCAACCTGCGGCGCACCCGTGGAATGGAATGCAGCCAACCCCAACCGGCCGTTCTGCTCGGACCGTTGCAAACTCATCGACCTGGGCGCCTGGGCCGCTGAGGAACACAAGATTCCCGTGGCTCCGGATGCCGAAGACGAGCTGTTTTCCGAAGATTTACCGCCGCGCCACTAAGGCCGCATAAAGGCGTATTCCTGCTGGTCGTCGAGGTTCTCTGCAAGGTATTGCAGCTCGTCGGCCAGGTCTTCAAAACTGCGTACGCCCTTGCTCTGCTGCACTACCGCACTGAGCATCGCGCGCAGGGTCAAGCCTGGGTCGAAACCGATTTCCTGTGCCGCATCCTGGCTTCTGCGCAACTCCTGCCTTGCCCACTCGTACACACTCATGATTCGTGCTCCCGCCTTGCCTAGGAAAATTTTGCAGAGCATGGGCCCGCTCGGCTGCTCGGGATTTGATCTGGGTCAACGCCGCGATTCGTCATCCTTCCAGGGTGCCGAGAGGTAGCGTGTGCGGTTGAACGTCTCCAGCCATTCCGGGCAAAACACCACCAGGGCGCTGATCACCATGCCGTTGATAAAGGCTTCTGGGAAGATGATCAACCACAGGTAGCCGACGAAATCCTCCAGCCATTCCGGCATGGCAAAACGACCGTCGAACCACAGCAACCCCAGCCCCAGCAGCAGGCAAAACAAGGCCGACAGCGCGGCAGCAAAAAAACCGGAGCAGAAGATATACACGAAGGGATTGCGCGGCTGGGCTCGCTCGACCACAAGCGCACAACCTTCGGTGACCAGCACCGGCAGCACGATCAGCAGCAGGCCGTTGATGCCAAGGGCTGCCAAGTCCTGGCGCCCAAGCAGCATTAACCCGAACTGGGCGGCAAAACCACCGACGATGGCCAGGGGCCAATCCAGCAGCAGGGTTACGGCGGTCATACCGATAAAGTGGTAGGACACACCGGTGTCGAAATCCCGTCGTACCAGCCACAACATGAACAGTGCGAACACCGTACCGAATAGCAAATGCTGGCGCCGCCGGTCGGCAAACAACTCGACCCAGGGCGAGCGCAGGATCGCCCATAACAGCACCGGCGCATACAACAGCCAGCCGATGCCGAGGGTTGTGGGCGCCAGCACTGCGGCGCTGATCACGGCTTCACCTGCTCCAGGGCCTGGCGCAGTTCGGCAGCAGTGCCGTATTCATGTTGAGAAACCAACGTACCGTTATCCAGCTGCAGCCACAGCACTTTATCCGCCGCTGCGGGGTAACGTGGGGCGATACGCGCCTCACGGTCCAGCATGACCCGGTAGTTGTAGGATTGCATGGCAGGTACCGCGAACAATTTGGCGATCAGTCGAGGCATGCGCTGGATGTCCGCGACGAACACTGCATGCCGCGCTTCGAGGTAGCCTTTAGGCTGGCCTTGCAGCGCCGCGTCTACCAGCTTGGCCGCATCCATGCTGCGCGCCACCAACAGAATCTGCGCCTGGTTATCGAGGGTATAGGCTTGGTCGAATTGATCGAGCAAGGTCCAGGGAGCGACGCGCTCGCCCACTTCAACAGCCTGTGCCCATACTGGTAAAAGACTCAGCAACAGCACCACAAGAAACTTCACTGTACGCTCCTCATAAGGGGGGAATTACGCTTGAAAGGCCAGTCTACACCCTGGCTTTTGCAGCGGGACTTCCTGCGGTCATCATTTGGACGCTAAGCTGCAAGCATGGATGACTCAGATTATTTGCGCCTGCTCACCGTAGCAGCCGAACAAGCCAATGCGTTCCTGTCCAATGCCCGCAAATGGGAGCGTGAGCGTTGGGTCTGCCAGCGCCTGCTGCAAGGCTTGAATGTGCCCTATCGCGCCGAAGAGTTTCACGCCGCCGGGCAAGAACCGCCCGACGTGCTGTTTCGCGATGCCAGTTTCGAGGTTTTTTTCGTCCTCGATGAAGGGCGACGACTGAACGACGAATGGCGTGACGAACTGCTGCGCCGACGCAGTGCATTCTCCCTGAGCCAACTGGTGCGGCGCGAAGCCAAGCCTCGGCGCATCCCGGCCCATGAGTTCCTGCTGCGCCTGGCGCCCACGTTGCGCAAGAAGGCCCACAACTACAAAGAGCGCGGGATGGACCTGGGCGAATTGGACCTTGTCGCATTCACCAGCCTCAAGCGTGAAGTGCTCGACCTCAACAGCCACTTTCCACCCCCCACCGAATACTTGCGCCAGGGCTGGCGCTCGCTGTCGCTGGTGGGGCCGACATTTGCACGGGTGCTGTTCGCCCACCCGGACGCGCCGGATTTCTTGCGCAACAACCTGGGGCGCAGCATAGTGTTCGATGTGGGCATCAGCCTCTGATCCCCTGACTGTAACGTGGCGCCCCTTTGCAACGTCTACCTGACGAGGCCTTATATGACCAGCCGCCTGAACCCCGACGACCAACAGCATGTCGAAGAGTACCTGCAACTCTCCCAAAACCGAGTCGAGCGCAAGCCTTTCCGGCCGTGGCTGCTCATTGGTGTGGTGCTGGTGGTGGTGATCGGGCTCGGCCTGCTGAGCCGCCTTTTGAGTTACCTGACGCTATGAGCTGCCTGGCGCTCGCGGGGGTAACTGCTCCGATTTCCTTTAGCCTTGCGAGATACCCCCATGACCCATCGTATTATTATCGTCGGCGGCGGCGCCGGCGGTCTGGAGTTGGCTACCCGCCTGGGTAAGACTCTGGGCAAGCGCGGCACCGCCAGCATCACGCTGGTGGATGCCAACCTCACCCATATCTGGAAGCCTTTGCTGCACGAAGTGGCTGCCGGCTCACTGAACTCCTCGGAAGACGAACTCAATTACGTCGCCCAGGCCAAATGGAACCACTTCGAGTTCCAGCTGGGGCGCATGAGCGGGCTCGACCGTGAACAGAAGAAAATCCAGCTGGCCGCCACCCTCGACGAAGAAGGCCGCGAATTGGTGCCTGCGCGCGTGCTGGGCTATGACAGCCTGGTGATTGCAGTGGGCAGCACCACCAATGATTTCGGCACCGAGGGCGCGGCACAGCACTGCCTGTTCCTTGATACCCGAAAGCAGGCCGAGCGCTTCCACCAACAGTTGCTCAACCACTACCTGCGCGCCCATGCCGGGCAGACCGATGCTGTGGAAAAGATCAGCGTCGCCATCGTTGGTGCGGGTGCAACGGGCGTCGAGCTGGCCGCAGAGCTGCATAACGCGGCCCACGAACTGGCGGCATACGGCCTGGATCGCATCAAGCCGGAAAACATGCACATCACCCTGATCGAAGCAGGCCCACGTGTACTGCCTGCCCTGCCGGAGCGGATTGGCGGGCCTGTGCATAAAACCCTGGAGAAGCTCGGGGTGACGGTACTGACCAACTCAGCGGTCAGCGAAGTGAACGCCGACGCACTGATCACCAGCAGTGGCCAGGTGATTCCTGCCAGCCTCAAGGTGTGGGCCGCAGGGATTCGTGCACCGGGCTTCCTCAAGGACATCGATGGCCTGGAAACAAACCGCATCAATCAACTGCAAGTGCTGCCAACGCTGCAAACCACTCGCGATGAAAACATCTTCGCCTTTGGCGACTGCGCCGCCTGCCCGCAACCGGACAGCGACCGCAATGTACCGCCACGCGCCCAGGCCGCGCACCAACAGGCCTCGTTGCTGGCCAAGTCGCTGAAACTGCGTATCGAAGGCAAGGACCTGCCATCGTACAAGTACACCGACTATGGGTCGCTGATCTCGCTGTCACGATTCTCGGCGGTGGGTAACCTGATGGGCAACCTGACCGGCAGCGTGATGCTGGAGGGCTGGCTGGCGCGGATGTTCTACGTGTCGCTGTACCGCATGCACCAGATGGCGCTGTATGGCTTCTTCCGCACGGCGATGCTGATGCTGGGCAGCAAGATTGGACGCGGGACTGAACCGCGCCTGAAACTTCACTGACAACAGGGCCCCTGACGGGCCCCGTTCAATGTGGGAAGGGACTTGCTCCCTCCCACATTAGTTTTTTATTGGATTTAAGATAATTTCAGACAAAAAAAATCCCCGTATCTTTCGATACGAGGATTTTTAATATGGTCGGGGTAAGGGGATTCGAACTCCTGACATCCTGCTCCCAAAGCAGGCGCGCTACCGGACTGCGCTATACCCCGGAAAAAAAAGGCGACCTTTCAGTCGCCTTCTTCGATCAGCGCTTTTGGCCTCTGATCTTAAGATTCGATTCCAGCGTTAACTGGTCTCAAAAATGGTGGGTCGTGTGGGATTCGAACCTACGACCAATTGGTTAAAAGACAATTGGTTCTAGTGCTTCAAAGCTCAGGATCGTGTTCGCTACACATAGCTGTTTCCGTGGCCTCGCAGCCTCTAATGAACCCACATTAGAGGCTCCAAACCATGAAAATCTCTGCGGTCGTTTCGACCAAAGGCGGCGTAGGCAAAACCACCATCGAGGCCAACCTCGGCGCTTTTTGTGCGGATGCAGGGCTGCGCGTGCTCCTCATCGACCTAGATCCTGCACAGCCCTCACTCTCCTCGTATTACCAATTGGTCGATGAAGCTCAGGGCGGCATCTACGACCTGCTGGCATTCAATATCACCGAATCAGCCAAGATCATATCCAGCACCGCGATACCAAACCTGTCGCTTGTCATTTCCAACGACATCAACAACCAACTGAACAGCCTGCTCCTGCAAGCACCTGACGGACGGTTGCGACTCGCCAACCTGATGCCGGCGTTCAAAGATCATTTCGACCTGGTACTGATTGACACCCAAGGTGCAAGATCGGCCATGCTCGAAATGGTGGTCCTAGCCTCAGATTTGGTCATATCCCCGCTTCCGCCCAATATGCTCGCTGCTCGGGAGTTCAGCCGGGGAACCATGCAGATGTTGGACGGCCTCCGCGCCTATGGGCGCCTGGGCATGAAAATCCCTCCAGTGCGGATCGTCGTCAACAATCTCGACCAAACCACTGACGCGCAAATGATCGAGCAGTCGGTACGGGAAATTTTCCAGGGCAATCACGAAATCAACGTTCTGGATAGCGTCGTTCCCAGCGCAGTGGTGTTTCGGAGCGGTTCTTCCCTGGGCGTCCCAGTACACCGCCTGGAATACCGACAGCCTTCAAATCGAATATCCCCGGCAGCCCTAGTCGTCATCCGTCGTTTGGCCATTGAGCTTTTCCCAGAATGGCGTGACCGCTTCGAGGCCATGACCGAGGAAAAGGTAGCCAACTTGGTGAGGGAGGGTCGTTGAAATGGCGAAGCCCTCCATTACCGACGCCCGCAGTATTACTGCAGATCTCATTCTAGAGGTTGGCAAGTACTACAGCGCTCAGCAATTGCGCAGCTTACAAGCCAAGCTCAGTGGAACCGCACGAGAAATCCGAGCCCTGACACGCGGTTGCCATTTACCCGGTCGGATTGGCGCTCAGTTGAGCGTTGAACAGTTTCAGCTTTTGCAGGACGCCGCGAAGCTTATCGAGTCAGTGAACTCGAACATTAAGCACGCGAAGGAAAAGCGCGGCCGCGACGAAAGCCAAGCCAAACGCCGTCAGCAAAGTCGATATGCCGAAGCCAAACGCCTGGTAGCTGAAACATATCTAGAACCTTTTGTTCCTGAGTCAACGGCTTTGGACCCTCTCCTAGATATTCTTAAAACAGCGCTGACGCTCAATCGCGCAGACGTTTTCAGGAATGGTTATTCACCTAGGGAGTTCAATCTCAGGCTCCGTGATTACCTGTCGCCTGCCAGAACTCGAAAGCTTATTGGCTGGACCAGCCCAAGTGCTTTCTGGATAAGCACGGTTCTCTCTCTGCGTAACGACGTTGTGCAATCCGTAGAGCAAGAGATTGCTTACGACGATGGCTCAAGTGTTCAAGACCGTCTTGATGCCTTGAAACAGAAGGTTGCGGACAGTCTTGCCCGGACTCACCTCTCTGCTGATGAGGAAGAAACACTTCGCCTGTGGTCAGAGGCTCGAGGATGGTTACCGACCAAACGCACGCGGCAGCATGGCACCCGCGGCCATGTCTTTCATGCGCGACCATGGTGTATTGAAGGATATTTACACCGAGCGAGACAACGTGTCTCACAAAACAGCCAAGGGAAAAAAGCTCTCGGTACGTTCGGTAAAAACCCCAGGGTTTGGACCTAAAGGTATTCATCGTTTCGTACTGCCGTTCACAGTCTTTCTGAAGCTCAAAGACATCGGCGGGAACATCCTGCCCGACTACCAAGAGGAGTTTATCGACATAACCATGTCTGCAGAACAGGCTGAGGCCTATCAGCAGTTGGCCGGAAAGCTGACCCAGGAACTTCGCCAGGCATTGGCTCGCCGAGACACTACCCTTCTGGGGGTCGTGCTCAACGTGCTGCTGGCTTGGCCTGACTGTTGTTTCCGACCGGAAGTTGTAAAACACCCCCGTTCCAGAGACACATTGGCATTTGTTTCTTCGATCTTTGGAGCAAAGGAACTCATGCCAAAAGAACGGGCACTGCTGGATCTATGCCTTTCGGAGAAATCCAAAAACCGTAAAGTTTTGGCTTACTCTGTGTACACCGGAACGCGGGACACCACTAGCAGGCTGAAGAATTTGTTGGAACAGGCTGGATTAAAGGTTGCAGTTCTTTGCGCCTCGGTCGAAACGGCCAGGCGCGAGGACTGGATCCTCGGCCAGGTTGATCGGGGCATCGACGTGCTGATCACTAATCCGGAGCTGGTTAAGACCGGCCTAGATCTGCTCGACTTTCCGACCATTGCGTTCCTACAGACAGGATACAACGTCTACACCCTCCAACAGGCAGCTCGGCGCTCGTGGCGAATCGGGCAAAAAATGCCGGGCCGGTGGTTTTTTTTGGCTACGCAGGTAGCTCCCAGGTTACCTGCCTGCAACTAATGGCCAAGAAGATCGCTGTGTCACAGAGTACGTCGGGAGACGTTCCAGAGTCTGGTCTCGATTCGTTAAACCAGGATGGGGATTCGGTAGAGATGGCGCTTGCTAGACAATTGATTGCTGTATGACCTCAAGGCTACCTCCGGGTAGCCTTTTTCATCACATTAAGGCAACTTACCAAAAACGGCATTCAGTTTGATCAAACTGACTCGGCATCCTGCAAAGAGTTAGCCAGCTATCCACATAGTTGAATTTTGACCTGGGAATAAGCGAAACCCCCATTGGTCGATTTAGCCTCTGCCTTTGGCGTAGTGTGCATCCCTACCACCAGGATACGCTTAGTAAAAAACTGTCACACTCGCCAAATGTACGAGTTCAACTTTGCCGCCTCAAAAAATTAATCGCACAGTCGGTAGACAGCAATTTCTCTGCCTTTTTCCAAATCGCCCACTAGGACCGTGCTGACATCGTTCACTGTAAAAGCTGATGTAATGAGCGCATCTGTACGCCTCGATAGAAGCGCAAACGTCCACCCCCTTCAAAGGATGATATTTTTAAGTCTATCTTATTAGCGAGGCTATCGTTAATTAAAATTATAAAAATCAGCGTTCGGGCAGTGAACGAAGTTATAGGTCTTTCCAGGTTTCAAAACGCTCTTGGATCTTGGGCCACTCCGGAGATGCTTTGAGTTCTAGGATCAGGCGTTCGTGTAAAGTTTCTTGAACCAGGTGTCGCCATCGCTGCTTTTCCAGTTCCACATGCATGTTGCTGCGCAGATCCTGCGTGATTACTGCGTCGGCTGCTGCAAATCGCCGGCGAGCCCTGCACCAAAATTTATCGGATGAATTGTATTGATATAGCGGCACAATCGGTAACCGGTGCTTACACCACAGATGCCACAGTGCGCCCAAGCCTATACCCTTTCCCTGCAACGCTGGAATGACTTCGATCATATTGATGTAAAGCCGATCACCGAGCGGGTTGATGCAGTAATTTATGTAGCCGACGTAATTTTCACCCATTTCAATATCATCCAAATATTCAATACCTGGAAAAACAAAATGATCTCGCTGGGAGGTTTGTCGACGATTTATTAAATGCACACAAGCAGCCTGCTTATCTAAAACCTTTGACGCACGCGTTTGGATAAAAACGCGAATCGGCTCAAAAATCGACATACTTTCTATTCTCCTGAGAACTCGTGGCTAGATAATTTGTTAGTACTTATCAAGTATTGCTTAAGGCACTCCATAAAAAGTCGTTAATTGATCAACCTAACAAAAATTTCCGGACACCAATTAACACCACCAAGAACTATATTTAATTGAGAGCCTTGGAGAGATCATACCCATAACCCACCTCAATTAGACGAAAAGCAATGAGCAATAGTTAATGCGTAGTACAATGGTTAAATCCCTCATATATCTATATGCGATCATGGCCTCCTAGCGAGGAAATAAATATTATTCCCTCTAAAGAAATTACACTCAAAACACACGATTGAATTTGAGACTGGTGGTAAATACCTAATAAAATTTTATCAACGGGTCAAAACAACTTGCCGCGACGGATCATGATCTGCGTCAACCTGCAAACGCGATTAAATCGCTGCGTTATAATTTAAAGTGACCAACAAGCTTGTTGAATGATATTGCCAGTTTCGATAGTTCCTGACTCGAGGCGCTAGTTTGATTTGCTCCAGCTGCGGTCTGAGAAGATAAGTCCTGTATGTTAACAAGATTCCGGTCGATTTCTCTAGCAACTTGTGCTTGCTCTTCAGCTGCGCTTGCAATTACTAAGTTTTGTTCATTTATTTTATTCACACCTTCACTGATTCTCTCCAGCGCTAATCCTGCTTCAGTCGCTAAAGACTGAGTGCTCAATACAAGACTGCGGCTCTTACCCATAGCGCTGACAGCCTCATCGGCACCATCACGTACCCGACTGATCATAAGCTCAATTTCTCCAGTTGATGCCTGAGTCCTATGTGCTAGGGCTCGTACCTCATCGGCAACAACTGCGAAACCTCTACCCTGCTCACCAGCACGAGCTGCTTCGATAGCGGCATTCAATGCAAGAAGATTGGTTTGCTCAGCTATTCCTCGGATAACGTCTAAAACTTTAGTTATCTCATGTATTTGGGAGGCTAAGTCTTCTACAAGTTTGGTGGAATCAGTAATTACGATGGTAACGCTATCAATGCCAGCTACTGCTTGTTGGACCTGCTTTTGACCCTTGCTAGCTTCATCAGCTGTCTGACTTGAAATCATAGATGTACTTACAGCGTTGCGAGCTACTTCTTCGACTGCGGCAGTCATCTCTGTCACCGCAGTTGCTGCTTGCTGGATCTCACCGTTCTGAGTTGCGAGACCTCGAGTACTGTCGTCTGTAACAGCTGTTAGCTCCTCAGCCGCGGATGCCAACTGAGCGGCGGCATCTGCAATCTGACGGACAGTTCCGATAAGATTATCTTGCATATTTGAAAGAGACTGCAAAAGCTGGCCGGTTTCATCTGTACTACTGTACTCGATAACTTGCGTTAGGTCTCCCTTAGCTACTCGACTCGCTCCTGCTACGGACTTGTATATAGGATTTGTGATTAATTTCGTCATAAACACACCCAATCCAATAGCGAGCATAACTGCAATAAGGCAACCTACAGCCCGCGTCCAAGTAAGATCCGAATACACCTCACTGATACTCTGCCTAGATTGAGCCATCTGGCGGGAGTTGGATGCAAAAATATCACCAATATCTTTATTTACTTTAACATATTGCTCCGACACATCAGTTAAAGTGATTTGTTTTGCGAGTTCAATGTCCCCCTTTCTTAGCGCTGCAAAACTACTTTCAACAGCTTTGGTATAAGCAGGCCAGTCGCTATCGTAATTCGATGCGGCCGTCCTCTCATCTTGCTCCATTGGTGTTGCTCGGTATTTTTTATATGACTCTTCAGCTTGCGCTTTATTATTTTTATAAGTTTGAAAAAGTGACTCTAGCTGATCTCCACTCGAGCTTGTAGATGCTAAAGCAATAGCTTTGTAAAGATCACGATTGGTGGCGACAGTATTTGTACTGGTTTGCTGGACGAGTCCCACAGACACTACAAGATTCCCAACGATATTGTCTACCTCAGCATTCAGCTTGGAAAGGCCGGATTGGCCCAAAATAGCCATTACAATCGTAATGACTGCACATGTGCCAAATGCTGATAGTAACTTCGACTTTAATTTCATGTTCTTTATTACTGACATATATGTGCTACTCTTTTTAAAAAATGCCTTATAGGCTACTATTGAGTTCGGCATGCATGAACATGCATATAGAAACCTATTGACTGAGTCGGTCAGACTTAAGAATGCCTCGCTCCACACCTTTTAAAACTTCAAGTTTCGCAACAACCTCAGTCTTTGCAATGTTGTACTCGGCCGCATTATAACCCTTACAATTGTCAATGTAGTTTGTAAGACTTAACGCGGCCTCAACATTCTGGATTAGAAGCTTAATGCTTTCCGCTAGAAGTTTTTCCATTAGCAACGTCTGTTCCAGCACTTGATTCATATCTCTGCGTGCAATTTTATGCATCAACCTACGTCTGACTACGTTGTCAACATCAATATCATCATGAGTTTTCGATACAGCTAACTCAATCTGGTGATATGCCACCTCCAAACTTTTCACAGTGATCAATGCCGAATTCACATGTGTAGAAAAGTCTTTCGACAAATCAATAAATTGCTGAACTGTATTCTCACAGCACTGTATATCCACAGTAAAAAGCCTCATCAAGCAGGACCAATATATTAAGTAATTTTTTTGCGCACAGATGACATTGACTGATTAAAAAGCATCCAATACATCTATAAGGCTAGGTACGAGAATAATTGTGTCAGACAATTTCTTTAAAATTTTCGTTCTCTGGCATTGCAGTGAGACTAAACCACTTCAGCGTATGTCATTGCGACAGAGGAATAATATTTTTGCGTTTTTTTTAATTTTGCGCTTTTTTTGAATTACCTGTTCGATCTGAAGCATTTTAAGGCGCCCCTTACTCCTTCCTATGCAATGCTGGAACGAGTGCGCGCTTGTGCAAACACGGCTGAGTTGCATTATCGAAATCACGTCATGCAAGAGTTTTTCTTTGAAAAAACTCTGTAAAACTGGATCCAAAAACCATGCCTTTTCGAGCGGATATGATTTCAACACCATGCAACAATTTTCTTCGTTTCTTAACAAAAATTTAATTGACACGCAACCATCTTGAATATTACCTAAGAACTCACTAAGGCTTTGAGCTATAGAAAATGAACGATGCGATTTTCTCTGCATGTAGATTATCTACAGAAGATTCAGCAAGTGAATTCTTCAGCAAATTTCGCTGCAAAATTGACATAATTAAATCTTCGAACAAATTTGATTATTCTACAGCAACGTGCAAAATTGGTAATACTAGTGTCAGTCGCTCTTCAAGTTTGACAGGTTGGAGTTTCGAACAAAAGCCTGAGTTTGACGGGTTATTAATACAAACACTTGACGCCGGACGATTAACTTGGGGCACACCGAAAAACAAATATGAGTCGAGGATAGGCTCTGTTTTCGTGATTGATCAAAGAGATCTCATTTTTTCGAAGTTTTCCCCTATGTCTAATTACACTACCATCTTTATTCAGCATGAAGATATATTTCAGTGCTTGAAAACCTTGCTTGATCACCCCCCCAAGTCAAAAATACATTTTAAGAACTCTATTACTGCTGATTGGGTAGGAAGGTTTTTAGCTAATCTTGCCGACACTGCATTATCGCTCTCAGGAAATTATTGCTTAGCTGAAGGTCCATTTCTCTCCCACCTCAAAGAAAGCCTGATTAGCTTCGCCATTTACAATATTGAAAACAACTACTCTCAGTTAGTGCGTTCACCTGACAGTGCTGTCATACCTAAACCACATAGCATTAAGAGCACTATCGAATATATTGACTCACACTATTCAGAAGCGCTAACCAGTCATCAACTTTCTACGCAAGCCAATATTAGTATACGAGGTCTGCAGGCGGGGTTCAAAAAATACCAAGGAACTACAATTAACAGTTACATACGTGAAGTCCGACTTCTTAACGCTAGGAAAATGATTTTTGACTCTAGTTTGCTTTTGACCACTAAACAAATCGCTTTTGCTTGCGGCTTCTCAAACTACTACCTTTTTTGCAAATATTATTCATTAAGATTTTCTGAGCATCCTCAGGACTCCAACAAGCTACTGCGCGCGTCAAGTCTATTGTTAGACTGACAATAGTTTATCTTGAAGCAATAGAGTGCTTAAGAAATTAGACTTAACAATATAAAACATGCAGGTCATCCCCCGTGGCCTGCATGAAGTTGCAACTTCAAAAACTTTGGCTTATCCGAGTTGTGAGCGACAAGCTGAAAGTGGAAGTAGGTCAGATATTGTAATTTACGCAACCAGTCAATGTAATATAAGTCTGCCTGGTAGTTTTCTTACTCTGCTCCGTTAGCTCGCAGGAATCCTTCAGAAAATAATTAACGAAGATTAGCGTCTATCCAAGGAGGCATTGAGGGCTGGCAGACGAAAAAACCATGTGTATTGGAATATGTATTTTCTACTGCGTTTAACCGTAAGGTCTGAGAGGGTGTTCTGGTTTTCGCGCGAGGATACCCATGAATCTATCACGCCCATCTGGAACCGCTTCAATACTTGTCGCCTGCCTAATCGCTCTGGCGGCCATGCTGGGCTATGAGCATCATCAACTCTCCCAACTCAGCACCAGCTTGGCTGCGACTGCAGACAAAGAGTCGCTCGATGCGTTGTTGACGCGACTGGGCAAAGTCGATGAGCGACTGGACACGGTAGTCGGCATACACCTGGTCACCAATGAAGACTTCCGAGCCGGGCAACAGGCTTTGTCGAATCGCATTGATGCCGCACAAGCGTACGCAAAGCAAGCGATGGAGTCAGCGCAAGAAATCTCTCAAAATGCTGCCTCTACTGATGAATTGGTAGTCCTCAAAGCCAACTTTGAAACACTCGAGAGCCGTCTTCTAGAACTCAGTCAATCACGAATCAAACAAACCACTGCTGCTCCCCTCAAGCCCAATCCTAAGCCCGTTGCCCGCCAACCCAAGAGGCAAGTACCGCCCGCTACCACCATTGTCACACCGCACCCCCCCCCTTTTACCGTTGTCGGTATCGAGTATCGCGGCGGAGAACGCTTTTTGTCCGTAGCACCGCCTGGCAGCACGCAGTTGAATCAAATTTACCTAATCCGACCTGGTGACGCTGTGGCGGGCACCGCCTGGCGCCTCAACGCTCTGGACGGAAGATCCGCACGCTTTGACGTGGCCGGAACACCTCAAACCGTAACTGTCGCGCAATAGGACCTCCTTTATGCACTCCCCTACCACTTCCTCGAAAACAATGAAGCCGAGGAACATTTTGAGTTTCATTGCAGGCTTGGCCAGCTTCGCGTTTGCACACGGCTGTAATGCGGCCTCGGGGCAATCAACGTCGATCTCGCACAGTCAGAACAGTGAAGTTCACACCTCTTCTCAAGGGGCCAGTCAGACAGAAATCGCCCGCGAGTGGGGATTAACCCCCCAAGAATGGTCCCGTTTTCAAACTCTGATGGAGGGTCCTCGCGGAATCTATTCGCCAGGCCTGGATCCTCTGACAGCACTTGGCATCGAAGCGAAGTCGGAGGGGGAGCGCCGACGCTATGCAGAGCTGCAGGTGCGAGCCGAGCGACAGCGTATCGATAAGGAACTGGCGTACCAGAGGGCCTATGACCAAGCCTTCGCACGTCTTTACCCCAATGAAAAAGTCATCCAATTATCGTCCAACCCTGCATCTGCTCCTGGCTCGAGAGCGTTAAGTGCTGTGAAAGGCACTGGACGACTAGCCGTTTTTGTTCAAGACAGTTGCAACGCATGTATTGACCGCGTCAAAGACTTACAAAACAAGAAACAGTCCTTTGATCTGTATTTCGTTGGTAGTCAAGGTGATGACGAAATAATTCGCCGCTGGGCCATCTTGGCCGGAGTCGAACCGGCCAGCGTGCGAAACCGACAGATCACACTGAATCACGATGCCGGTCGATGGCTTGGCCTTGGACTCGGCGGTGAGCTGCCGGCCGTGGTACGCGAGGTGAATGGACAATGGCACCGTCTGTAATCCGCGCGGCTTGAACGGCGGGGCTACTGCTTACCGCGGCATCTGCTAACGGCGCCGAGGTTCCGCCACCGGCCTATCAGTTGATTGCCCTGCCTGCTGGCGTTCCGTCCGAGGTGTTGTACTCCGTAGCACTGCAAGAGAGTGGCACCCGACTTCGCGGCCAGATCGTCCCCTGGCCCTGGACGTTGAATGTCGCCGGTGCCGGATATCGCTTTGCGACACGCAGCGATGCTTGCAGAGCGTTGATCATCGCCCTTCAGACCGCAGGCCCAAATAGAGTCGACGTCGGTCTTGGACAAACCAACATCGGTGCCAACACCGACGTCTCCACCGAGAAATCGACAGTGATTTAAGAGCTAGCGAATATAGTTTTTGCGGGCTAGGGATGGGTGAATACCTACTCAAAGGCCTGCTGAAAGACGTTGCCGTACACATCCAGTCATCGCAGGGATCGGGTAGATGACTTCTCCGGACGCTTACATTTCGGTGACCTACAGAGCGTAAAAAGCGCAGAAATTAAATAAAAGCGCAGGAATTAAATAAAAGCGCAGGAATTTCGCGCTCCCTCGAAACGAAACTATCTTCTTGGTAGTAGTGAGGCTATATTTTTATACAAAACAAGCCCACAGTTAGACAATCCAATGATTATTTGCCGAACCAAATCACTCTGCAGCATATTAAGGCAGACTCGAACTGTCCGAGCCTTAGATATTTGACGGTCTGAGTGAATAAATCTCCCATTTGCCCAACCTCCTGCCGATAAATACGCCTTTATATAACTCTCCCTCATCGAGGATGTTCCTAATCATGTTACAAACCATTCAAGCACGCTATGCAGCAACTTTTATCGGGTTCGTTTTACTGGTAGCGATATTGACTGCATCCGGAATTGCACTCTTTATCACCCCTGGTCTGACCAGCACAGACGAGCGTAAACTTGTCACTGAAGCGGCGGAGATTAGTGCGGTCATCAAGGGAGAATTGGCCCGGGTGCAATCCCAGCAGCGCGTGATTACGGAGGTGGTTCCTAAACTCGACAGTGACAGCATTGACCGCTTGTTACCCAGTATGATCAACCAATATGGTGAGCTTAAGGTTTTTGGGGGTGGAATCTGGCCACTTCCTAACAAACGTACTGTAGGGCTAGCCAAGCAAAGTACCTTTTTTCACCGAGACGCGAGCGGCAAACTTATACTCAACACCCACTGGAATACGCCCGAATCACAAAACTATTTTGACCAGCCCTGGTATCTCGGCGGGCTAAAAGCGAAGGCAGGCCAGTGCAACTGGGCTGCTGCCTATCGTGATGATGCGAGCCCTGAGCCACGCACCAACTGCGCAATGGCGATTAGCAAGGATGGCGCTCCATACGGCGTAGCCACGGTGGACATTACATTAGGTTTTTTCAACGAACTGGTAGCGCAGAAAGAACGTGATCTACATGCCGAGCTGATGATTGTTGAAAACGACGGCAAGATACTGAGCAACCAGCCTGAAATTCCAGGTAACAACGTACTCAAGAATCTAAGCGATTTGGCGGGCAGCTATCCGTTCACGGCGGCGGTGCTAAGTATGCTCAAAACCCCCGGCTCCCTGCGCACTACCTTTATTGGCAGTAATGGGAAGGAATACACCATGTTCCTTATCCCTGTTGAAGGCACTCCTTGGCAACTGGCAGTGGCGCAGTCTACAGAGCTGTTGACCGCGCAGAGCAGCAATGTGCTCAAGATGTTGGCGACGCTGCAGATCCCAATGGTTATAGTAATGTTGCTAGTCATCGTGTTTGCGCTAAGGCAACTGATGAAGCGTCTAGCAGTGCTCAAAGCCAATATCGATAATTTGTCGGCCGGTGATGCGGATTTGACCCAGCGCATTGCGATTCGCCAAGAGGACGAGGTTGGTGCAGTAGGTCAGTCTATCAACCGGTTCATCATCTATCTGCAAAAAATGATTACTGAGGTGTCCGATTCTTCCTCGGTCATCGCTCAGGGTATAGAACAGCTACGAGGACAATCGCAAGGTACGAATCGCATCCTTAATCGCCATGCGACCGAAACAGATCAGGCGGTAACTGCGATTACAGAGATGAGCTCAACCGCCAATGACGTGGCCCGTAACGCGGCTCAGACTGCGAGCATGACTCAGGTTGCCAGCGAAAAGGCGCGGCATTCCAAAATAGTGGTGGAAGATGCATCGAGTAGTGTTCGCGAGCTGATTTCGGAGGTGGAGGATGCGACCAGTAAGGTGCGTGCGATGGAGCAGGACGCCCAGCGAATCAATGCCGTGCTCGCTGTGATAGGCGAGATTGCGGGACAAACCAATTTGCTTGCACTCAACGCTGCCATCGAAGCAGCTCGCGCCGGAGAACAGGGCCGAGGCTTTGCCGTTGTCGCCGATGAGGTCAGAGCGCTTGCAGGAAGAACGCAAGCCAGCACTTCTGAAATCAACGAAATGCTAACCCGACTGCAGCGCGGCGTTGACGCCGCCGTCGTGGCTATGGAGCACACCAAGGACCGTTGTCAGGCTACGGTAGATAAGACTTCCAAGGTCAATGAGGGTCTGGACGAGATGACTGATTCGGTCGTGCGTATAAATGACCTCAGCACCCAGATCGCAACAGCAGCAGAGGAGCAAAGCGCAGTGACGGAGGAGATCAATAGCAATATGGTTGCGGTCCAGCATATTGTCGACGAGTTGGTCGCGGGGGGGATGCAGAGCGAGAAGAGCACGGCTGCGCTTGCGGCCTCGAATAATAAGCTGATCGCTGTCGTAAGCCGTTTCAAGGTTTAAGCTTTTTTTACACGTTCTGGGCGGGTAGCGGACGCCGATTACCGGTAACCGTCCAGCCAAATCACCTACCGAATTCCAGCATTAGTGGCGATAGTGTCCGGCGCCGGTGCTTCGTAATGACTGCACATTCTGAAACTCCCTCAATTTTGACGCCTCAATTGGCATTTACCGTCCAGAGCTGATCAAGTCTGGTGGTGTAGTTCGGGCTCATCAACTCACGACGCATCGCCCAGGCCGGCGCCGCTGGCACCGCTGCCGCGCGCAACGTTCCACGGCCCCACCGGCTGTTGATTTCATCGAGAACGTTCATCACCTTGTCCGCTGCAGCTGGTTGCGTGTGCGCGAACAGATCGTCAGTGAATTCACCTGATTGACGAAGATCCATCAACAAAATCTCAGCCTTGCTGTATCGGAACCCTGGGCGGAACAGGCGTTCCACCGCCCGTGTCGCGACCTTGGTGATCAAACGCACGTCATTGGTAGGGTAGGTTAGCTCCACGACCACGCCGTTAGCGTAGCGGGCCTCACCGGGGTTAAACATGCCGGTACGGATGCTCACGCGGATCTTTTTGCACAGTGAATGCTGAGCCCGTAACTTCTCCGAAGCCCGCTGCGCGTAGGTGGCCACCGCCTCTTGGATCGGCTCAATCGTCTCCAGGCGCGTACCGAACATTCTGCTGCAGCAGATCTCCTGCTTGGCCGGTGCCGCCTCTTCCAGGGCTAGGCACGAGGTGCCGGCAAGCTCGCGCACGGTTTTCTCCAGGACGACGCTAAATTTGCGGCCAAGCAAGAGCGGACCCGCAAACAATCTTCTCTAAGGTTCCCTTCGACAACATCAGCCTGTCTTTGAAGTCAGAAGTAACGGAGCCGCCACAATGACGACGCCCTCGAATCTGACGGAGGAATACATCTTTGCCCATGATCTACGACCTGCCAGTGCAAAAATCTATCGTGCCTCGACCAAAGCATTGCTCAAGCATTTCCAAACTGCCTCAGTTGAGGAGATCGATCATCGTGCGGTTCTGACATGGCGAAAAAAAGTCCTTGAGAATGGATTATCCAAACGTAGCTGGAACACCTATTCAAATCACCTTCGCACTGTTTGGGGTTACGCCATAGAACACGGCCTGGTGACCCATACAAAGATCAACCCATTCAAGAAAACCAGCGTTATCCCACCAAAGCGAGCCAGCAAGACAATCAATGGAGACGCCATCCAACGAGCACGCAACTGGCTCAAATCCCTTGTAGGCCAAGAACGTTGTACTCATGAACGTAGCCAGATAACACCTGCCTGGTTCTAGCTCAGCGTCTTCGAGATGTTTTATTACACAGGCATACGTCTGAATGCCCTGCTGTGCCTTCGCTACAAAGATATCGACTGGGGCAACCAGATGATCTTGGTCCGCGGTGAAACAGAGAAAACCCATCGGGAGTTTTTCCTACCCATTATGGAAGGGCTAGCTCCGCACTTATCCAGGATACTGGGGGAGGCCGATAAAATCGGACTTTCACCAGATGATCAGTTGTTCAACGTCAACAGATTCTCCCGCCACTACCATGGCAAGGAAATGAACATCGGCCAGGTGGAGTCAATGTACGGCAAGCTCACCGATAAGATCGGCGTGCGCATGACCCCTCACCGCTTCAGGCACACATTAGCAACAGACTTGATGAAGCAGCCGGAGCGAAACATCCATCTCACGAAAAGCCTGCTGAATCATTCGAATCTCGCCACAACGATGAATTACATTGAGGCGGACTACGACCATATGCGTGCCGTTCTGCATGAGCGAAGCTTGGCTCAGGGCGCTCTAAGCCGGGTAAGACGGGTTGATCCAAGTTGCACACCTCCTATCGCCTTACCCGCCAAGATAGGCGTGCATCCACAGGAAATCGCTCAACCAGAGCCCAAGAAGCTGCCACCTCCAAAACAATCAAGCAGCACAGAGGTCAGCATTGATCGGCCTACCAAGTCGACTGGCCGAAGTACGCTACAGAGAGCTCTCGAGCTCGCATCTGCGCAACTGCATCGCGAGTCAATGACATGCTCTATGGACCCACCAGTAGATCAAGTAGAGCAAAGCCTATTATTGACGCTAATGGCGAGCGGGCTTGGTGTCGGTACATTCAGGAAACGCACCTCAACTGAGCATTCAATGCGTAGCTCATCATTTTCTCGAGCATCGCCCTAGCACGCTCATAATTGAAGCCCACTGTCTATGGGGAATTCTGGTTGGCCAGAGGCTTTCGCTTGCCCCGAATAAAGCATCATTTCGACAACCGGATCATTTCCGACGAACGGTACACCCTTGCGCAAGGCATAAAAAAAGGCGCCATAAAGGCGCCTTTTTTCATTAAATATGGTCGGGGTAGGGGGATTCGAACTCCCGACATCCTGCTCCCAAAGCAGGCGCGCTACCGGACTGCGCTATACCCCGGAATGTGCAGCGGGAAACCGGTGCACATTGACATCATGACGAACCGAAACTACTGTTCGCCTCAGACGGCTGCATGTCTACGGCGATATCTAAGTGCTGTAACACTTTTCAAAACCGTAAAACCGCCTTGATCAGAGCTTCAACCTCTGATCCTAAGATTTGATTCCAGCGCTAACTGGTCTCAAAAATGGTGGGTCGTGTGGGATTCGAACCTACGACCAATTGGTTAAAAGCCAACTGCTCTACCAACTGAGCTAACGACCCAAATATGGTCGGGGTAGGGGGATTCGAACTCCCGACATCCTGCTCCCAAAGCAGGCGCGCTACCGGACTGCGCTATACCCCGGTTTGAAATTGGCTCCGTGACCAGGACTCGAACCTGGGACCCAATGATTAACAGTCATTTGCTCTACCGACTGAGCTATCACGGAACTACATATTTCAAATGTACAACTTTTACTGCGATGCAACCTTCTCTTCGACCCTGTCCGTATCGCTACGTTAGCGTCTCTGAGGCGCGCTATTCTACAATCTTAAAAACCCCTGTCAACCCTTTAAATTGCTTTTAAGACAATGATTTGCGCTTCTTTCTGATTTCTTCTTGGGGAGAAGAAACCCGTGGGCTGACGATGCTGCGGGGCGCACTTTACAAGCCTTTGCCTTACAGTTCAACGCCCTATCGAAAAAAAAGGCCCTGCGATGCAGGGCCTTCTCTTATTGCAGTGCAATCCGGGCTCAGTGGAAGACGATTTCGTCGTTTTCCACAGTCGCCTCGACGCTGGTGCCCGGCATAAAACTGCCCGACAGGATCAACTGCGCCAGCGGGTTCTCGATCCAGCGCTGGATCGCACGTTTTAAAGGCCGTGCGCCATACACCGGGTCGTAGCCGACCGCGATCAGCTTGTCCAACGCCTCGCGACTCAGTTCCAGCGACAACTCGCGTTCCGCCAGGCGACCGCGCAGACGGCCCAGCTGGATCTCGGTGATACCCGCGATCTGATCCCGCGCCAATGGCTCGAAGATCACCACTTCGTCGACCCGGTTGATGAATTCCGGGCGGAAGTGCGTGGTCAGCGCATCCATTACAGCAGCACGCTGAGCCTCACGATCACCTACCAGCTCCTGGATCTGCGCCGAGCCCAGGTTGGAGGTCATCACTATCACCGTGTTGCGGAAGTCCACCGTACGCCCGTGGCTGTCCGTGAGCCGCCCATCTTCCAGCACTTGCAGCAAGATGTTGAACACGTCCGGGTGAGCCTTCTCGACCTCATCCAGCAGGATCACCGAGTAAGGCTTACGCCGCACGGCTTCGGTCAGGTAGCCGCCCTCCTCGTAGCCCACATAGCCTGGTGGAGCACCTATCAGGCGAGCCACCGAGTGCTTCTCCATGAACTCGGACATATCGATCCGCACCATGGCCTCTTCAGTATCAAAGAGGAACTCGGCCAATGCCTTGCACAGCTCGGTCTTACCCACGCCGGTCGGGCCGAGGAACATGAACGAGCCGCTCGGACGGTTCGGGTCAGACAAACCGGCCCGGGAACGCCGTACCGCGTTGGACACCGCCACGACCGCCTCTTCCTGGCCGATCACGCGCTGATGCAACAGGTGCTCCATCTTCAGCAGCTTGTCACGCTCGCCTTCGAGCATTTTCGACACCGGGATACCGGTCCATTTGGAGACGACTTCGGCGATTTCTTCCTCGGTCACCTTGCTGCGCAACAGCTGATTTTCAGCCTTACCGTGCTGGTCGACCATTTGCAGGCTGCGTTCCAGGTCCGGGATCACCCCGTACTGCAACTCGGCCATACGGTTCAGGTCGCCTTTACGACGTGCGGCTTCCAGCTCCTGGCGCGACTGCTCGATCTTTTGCTGGATCTGCGCAGAGCCCTGTACTTCGGCCTTTTCCGAGGTCCAGATTTCTTCGAGGTCCGAATACTCACGCTCCAGACGGACGATTTCTTCCTGAAGTTTTTCCAGGCGTTTCTTGGCGGCGTCGTCCTCTTCTTTCTTAAGGGCCTGGGATTCGACTTTCAGTTGAATCAGGCGACGGTCCAGGCGGTCGAGCACTTCCGGCTTGGAGTCGATCTCCATGCGAATGCGGCTGGCCGCTTCGTCGATCAAGTCGATGGCCTTGTCCGGCAATTGACGGTCGGTGATGTAGCGATGGCTCAATTTGGCCGCCGCAATGATCGCACCGTCGGTGATCGCCACTTTATGGTGGACCTCGTAACGCTCTTTCAGGCCCCGCAGGATCGCGATGGTGTCCTCTTCGCTCGGCTCTTCCACCAGGACTTTCTGGAAACGACGCTCAAGGGCCGCGTCCTTCTCAATGTACTGGCGATATTCGTTAAGCGTGGTAGCACCCACGCAATGCAACTCGCCCCGCGCCAAGGCTGGCTTGAGCATGTTGCCAGCGTCCATGGAGCCCTCGCCTTTACCGGCGCCGACCATGGTGTGCAATTCGTCGATAAACAGAATGATCTGCCCTTCCTGCTTCGACAGTTCATTAAGCAGGGATTTCAGGCGCTCTTCGAACTCACCGCGGAACTTCGCACCGGCGATCAACGACCCCATATCCAGGGACAGCAGGCGCTTGCCTTTAAGACCGTCCGGCACTTCACCATTGATGATGCGCTGGGCCAAGCCTTCGGCAATCGCGGTTTTACCCACGCCAGGTTCACCGATCAACACCGGATTGTTCTTGGTGCGACGCTGCAGGACCTGGATGGTGCGACGAATTTCATCATCACGACCGATCACCGGGTCAAGCTTGCCTTCTTCGGCGCGCTTGGTCAGGTCGACGGTGTACTTGTCCAGGGCCTGGCGCGACTCCTCGTGATTAGGGTCGTTAACCGCGTCACCGCCACGCAGGTTGTTGATGGCGTTTTCCAGGGCTTTCTTGCTCACGCCCTGGCCGAGCAGCAACTTGCCAAGCTTGCTGTTCTCGTCCATGGCCGCGAGCAGCACCAGTTCGCTGGAGATGAACTGGTCACCCTTTTGCTGGGCCAGGCGATCGGCCTGGTTGAGCAGGCGCGCCAAGTCCTGCGACATATTCACGTCGCCGGTTGGGTTTTGGATTTTCGGCAGTTGGTCGAGCTCTTTGCTCAACTCCTTGCGCAGGCTGCTGACATCAAAGCCCACCTGCATCAGCAAGGGCTTGATAGAACCACCTTGCTGTTCCAGGAGCGCCTGCATCAAGTGCGCAGGCTCAATGGCCGGGTGATCAAGACCCACCGCCAAGGATTGGGAGTCCGATAAGGCCAACTGCAATTTGCTGGTTAAACGATCAATACGCATTAGTCACCTTCCTTTTGAGCAGGCCGGAGCTATAAAACATCCTGAATGAAGAAACCTGCCAGATGCCCTTATAGATGGGGTGGATTCTGGAAGATTCAAGCAAGCGGCGGTTGATATGGATCAGCATTGACCCAGATCAGCAGAGTCTAGCGCTCAAGCCAGATAAGGGAGGCAAAACGTCCGGTGCGAGGGCTGCGCCGGTACGAAAAGAAGCGTGGGTCGGTCACGGTACAGAAGCCACCACCATAAACAGCGGTGATGCCGCGCGCTGCAAGGCGCAGGCGTGCCAACTGATAGATGTCGGCCATGAACTTGCCGGGATTGCGGCTTGGCACAAAGGCTTCGGCAGTTGTCGGCAGTTGCTGCATGAAGGCTTCACGCACTTCCGGGCCGACTTCGAAGGCTTGCGGGCCGATCGCCGGGCCCAGCCAGACCAGTACGTCGGCAGGCTCGGCATCCAGGCGTTCAAAAGCGGCTTCCAACACACCAGCCGCCAGCCCACGCCAACCGGCATGGGCTGCGGCGACCCGCGTGCCGACACGATTGCAGAACAATGCGGGCAAGCAATCGGCGGTCATCGCGGTGCAGGCAATGCCGGGGGTGCTGGTCCAGCTGCCATCGGCTTCAGCCACGCGGCCAGGGTCGGCCTCGACCACGGCCACACCATGGACCTGGCTCAACCAGGCCGGCTGAATATCGAAGGCTTCGGTAAGACGACGGCGATTCTCAAGGACGGCCTCAAGGCTGTCCTCGACGTGATCGCCCAAGTTGAGACTGTCGAACGGCGCCAGACTGACACCGCCCGTACGGGTAGTCACACAGGCTTTCACCCCGACAGGCGCGGGCCAGTCAGGAATCAGCCAGTCATTCATCCGACAAACGCCTCGCGATCCTGCTTGAGCAGCGACAGCAGCCAGACAAAATCGTCTGGAAGCGGCGATTCCCAGCTCATGCGCTTACCGCTCGTCGGATGGTCCAGTTCCAGGAAACGTGCATGCAACGCCTGGCGCGGGAACGTCTTGAGCGACTCGACCATGGTCTGGCTCGCCGCTGGAGGAATGCGGAAACGGCCACCGTAGGCAGGATCGCCCACCAACGGGAAGTTGATGTGGGCCATATGCACACGAATCTGGTGGGTACGACCGGTTTCCAGCTTGACCCGCACATGGGTGTGGGAACGGAAACGCTCGAGCACACGGTAGTGGCTCACCGCCTGCTTACCGCCTTCCATCACCGCCATACGCTGGCGCTGCTGGCCGTGGCGACCGATCGGGGCGTTGATCTTGCCACCCGCCACGACCACGCCGATCACGATGCATTCGTAGATACGGCTGACGCTGCGGCTCTGCAATTGCGTAACCAGTTGCGTCTGCGCCTGAATGGTCTTGGCCACCACCATCAAGCCGGTGGTGTCCTTGTCCAGACGGTGCACGATGCCGCAACGCGGTACGTTGATAATGTCGGGGATGTGGTGCAACAGGGCATTGAGCAAGGTGCCATCAGCGTGCCCGGCCGCCGGGTGAACCACCAGGCCTGCGGGTTTGTTGATGACCAGGATGTCGTCGTCTTCATAGACGATGTCCAGCTCGATGTCCTGTGCGACCCATTCTCCCTGGGCTTCCTGCTCGGCAGTCAGCTCAAGAATCGCACCGCCATGGACTGTGTCTCGCGGGCGGATAACCGCTCCATCCACAGTCAGGCGGCCGTCTTTGATCCAGGCGGAAAGGCGCGAGCGCGAGTGCTCAGCGAATAATTGTGCGGCGACTTGATCGAGGCGTTGGCCGCCCAATTCGGACGGCACCTCTGCGCGAAGTTCAATTTTATCGGACATGCTCAGACTAGGCGTGGCACAGCCTTTGGTTTCGGCTGCGCGCTTGTGGTTAAATACGGCGTCTTTTGCCCCGAGGCTTTCAACGGGGCGCTCATCATAACAGGACGGCCCCGCCCAAGACAGCGGCCGTCATAGGGACGCAAGCCGCCATGCAAGTGAAACACCTGCTGCTGATCGCCATCCTCGCCATGACTGCTGCTTGCTCGTCAACAAAGGAAGTCGTCGACGAAAACCTGAGCGAAGTCGAGCTGTACCAACTGGCACAGAAAGACTTGGACAATAATAGCTACACCAGCGCCACAGCGAAGCTGAAGGCACTGGAGTCGCGCTATCCGTTCGGGCGCTACGCCGACCAGGCCCAGCTTGAGCTGATCTATGCCAACTACAAGAACGCCGAACCGGAAGCTGCCAAGTCCGCCGCCGAGCGTTTCATCCGCCTGCACCCGCAACACCCGAACGTCGACTATGCCTACTATTTGAAGGGCCTGACCTCGTTCGACCAGGATGTTGGCCTGCTGGCGCGCTTCCTGCCGCTGGACATGACCAAGCGTGACCCGGGCGCTGCCCGCGACTCCTACAACGAGTTCGCCCAGCTGACCAGCCGCTACCCAAACAGCCGTTACGCGCCGGACGCCAAGCAGCGCATGATCTACCTGCGCAACCTGCTGGCTTCCTACGAAATCCACGTGGCCCACTACTACCTGACGCGTCAGGCGTATGTAGCGGCCGCCAACCGTGGTCGTTATGTCGTAGAAAACTTCCAGGAAACCCCTTCGGTGGGTGACGGCCTGGCGGTGATGACCGAGGCTTACCAGCGTCTGCACCTGGACGAGCTGGCCACCACCAGCCTGGAAACCCTGAAGCTCAACTACCCTGATCACCCGAGCCTCAAAGACGGCCAGTTCGTGCCTCAGGTTGCCGAAGCGGACAACCGTTCGTGGCTGAGCAAGTACACCCTGGGCCTGATCGAGTCGCGCCCACCGTTGCCGCCGGGCGAAACCCGCGCCAACCAGGACGTGATGAAGCAATTCCAGGATGCCAAGGAAGCCATTCCTTCGGACCTCAAGCCGCACGACGAGAACGGCGACGTGATCGAAGAGGAAGAGCCACAGGCCCTGGGCAACAACCAGGACCGCTCGTGGTTCAGCTATATGACCTTCGGCGTGTTCGACTGAGTCTGCCGACGCAACGCAAAAAAGGAGCCCCTCGGGGCTCCTTTTTTATGGGTAGGCATTATTGCGCTGTGCGCCTGCCACGTCCTTGGCTAAACTGGCGCATTACTTATCGAGAAACCGCCCATCATGCTTCGTCTTCTGTTCTGGATTGCCGTTATTGCTGCCGCGGTATGGTTCTGGCGCAAATTCAAAAGCCCGACCGCCAGGCAACAACGCACCAGCGAGCCCGGTGCGGCATTGATGGTGCGTTGTGCACACTGCGGCGTGCACTTGCCACAGGATCGCGCCTTAAGTTCGCGCGAGGAGTGGTATTGCACCCAGGCGCATCTGGAGCAAGGACCGAAGTCTATCCAGCGTTGATCCGACCTTCGGGCGCATAGGGTGCCGGGTCGATAATCGGCGCACGCTCCAGTAGCAAATCGGCAAATAACTGACACGATGCCGGGGCCAGGACCAGCCCGTTGCGGTAATGCCCGCAGTTGAGCCACAGCCCGTTGAGGCCGGGTACCCGGCCGATGTAGGGAATGCCTTCCGGCGAACCGGGCCGCAGACCGGCCCAATGCCCCACCACTTCAGCGTCGGCCAGGGCGGGAATCAATTCCACAGCCGAGGCCTTGAGGCTTTCCAGCGCAGTTTCGGTGGGCGTCTTGTCGAACCCCTCATGTTCCAGGGTGCTGCCGATGAGGATGTGGCCGTCGCGCCGGGGGATCGCATAACGCCCTTTGGCCAGGACCATGCTCGACAGAAAGTCCGAGGCGCATTTGTACAAAATCATCTGCCCCTTGACCGGCTCCACCGGCAGCGCCAGGCCCAACGTACCGAGCAACTCGCCGCTCCACGCCCCCGCTGCGAGCACCACCTGATCCCCCAGAATCGGCCCCTCGGCCGTATCCACGCCCACTACATTGCCGCCATCCAGGATAAAACCGGTCACTTCGCACTGTTCGTGAACGGTCACGGCAGGCAGAGCCAATAGCGCGGCCTTCAGGGATTTGACCAGGCGCGGGTTGCGCACGTTGGCCACGTTGGCCATATAGATCGCCTGGGAATACCCACGCCCCAAGACAGGAACCGCATCATGGGCGGCAGACACATCCACTTTGCTCAGAGGCCGGCCTTCACGAGCGGCCCACTCCAGCGCCTCGGTTTCGTCGTCCAGGTCCAGCCAGTACAAGCCCGTGGTATGAACCTCCGGGTCGACACCGGTGGCGGCAAACAGCCGCTCAGCCAATTGCGGATAAAAATCCTGGGACCAATGGGCCAACGCTGTGACCGCCGGGCTATAGCGCCACGGATACAGTGGCGAAACAATGCCTCCGCCCGCCCATGACGACTCCTGCCCGACACCGGCGCGCTCCAACAGGATCACAGCCTGCCCCTGGGTCGCCAGGTTGAACGCCGTCAACAAGCCGATGACTCCGCCACCGACAATCACCACTTGCTGTTGCTTAGCCATCATTTGATCCAGTCGATAAATAGGAACAAGCGCACCGGGCGCCCAATCATCCAGCACCCTCATCATTGACCCCAGCATGCCTGGCGCGACATTTCGGGGGCCGCCCCCGGATTGCCACGCGCACCGCTGCTGCCCAAGCTGAAGTCACCGCAAGGGTCACCGGCCATCGTCGAATCAGCACCCGGCGTAGCGACCAGGTAGAAATCCTGAGGGTTCAACGCTGCGGTGATTCTATAGCGATCATTGCCCGTACTGACGCCGCTGGCGTCAATAAAAGTGCCGTTCCTCATATAAAACCGCTCCAGGTGCTGAGCTTGCTCAGTCAACAGCGCGACAATTTCCGCGCGATAGACCTTTTTCACATGGCCGGTGTACCCGGGGTAAGCGATTCCGGCCAGAAACGCGATAATCGCCACGGCGATCAATAGCTCGATCAGGGTAAAACCCTGGCTGTCCATGCCCATTCCATTGCTCCTTATTGAAGTTGCCGCCACGAAACCCGCCGAAAACGCGAGCCACTTTCCTCCTCTACCCGCACATACACGCTCTCCAAAACTGTGCGCGATTGGCCACTGAGCCCGACCGCTGTCACCCGGTACAACGTTGCCAGGCTTTGCGGTGGCACATGCGGCAGCCCTACGCCAGGACCCAGGGATTGGATACCGTAGAGCCCACCCTTGATGGCAACCCAGTTAACCGATGACACCGGATTGGTACCGGCGCCCACCACCGAAGACGCCTCATCCGGTGGCCCACAGGCGACGATCGAATGGCATTGCGGCAGAGCAGCCCCCTTTCGCCTCACACCTTGCTCTCCCAGCCTCAAACCACTTTCTGCGGTTTGCAGCGACTGGTTGCGATGCCACAGGCTAGCGGCGATCTTTTGCTGGCTTACAGCCCCCTGTATCGAAGACAGGCCGATCAACGACAACAGCAGCAAAAACACCAGGCTTATCAGCAGGACCATCCCCCTCTGCCGCAGAAAAACACCCTGAGCAAGCACCATGTCCGCCCTACCCCACACGGTTTCGCAACGCCGCCACGACGCTGTAGGTTTGATCTTTTACACGTCCCGTCGGGTCTTGCAGCGTCATGCGGATGCGTACGCTGCGGATCAAGGATGCATCGGTTGGGATGGCGTCATAGCGCACAACCTGTGCTGATGCCGGCCTGGCAGCCACGCCGAAACTGACATCGAAAGCACGTACGTTATCCACCAACACAGTCCTGGCCGGCGCGGCAAGCGTGCTGACCTTCAACTGGCCCGCCTCGAAGGTGTAGGTCAGTTGCCGAATCGCAAAACGAATCTGCCCAGGAGCAGGCGAAGGTGAGTTACCTGCATAGGCTTGAGCGGTAGAAGTGCAGTCGGAGAGCACTGTCCAATCAGGCTTGCCACCCCCTACGCCGACATCGGTAGTGACCAGCGTCAGCGACTTTGAACTGCCCCCGGCATTCCAACTGACAGGTCTTTCAAAGGCGGGCGGGGCGTTCTCGATAAAGGCCGTGGCCAAGCAGCCAAACATACCCGCCTGGCGAATGTCCTGAATCATCTTGCCCAGCACAAACCGCGCATCATCCTGCAGCAACATGGCCGCCTGCTGGCTGGCGTGGGTCGTGCGGGAGCTGATCAGCACCTGACTCCCACCAAGCACCAGCACCAAACCAACGGCCAGGGCCAGCAACAATTCCACCAGGCTGAAACCTCTACCCCGATGCTTCATTGCGTCACCCCAGGTTCATTGTCGATGCGACTGGTCAGGGTGAAGGTTTCCCGCGCGCCAGGCATGTTTGCACCCCGGCTGTCATCCCAACTGATACTGACAGTTACTTCATCTGCACTGACCGCCACCGAGCCTTTGGCGCTCTCCCCGGCAAAACCGCGAATATTGGCCTCGAAATCATGCAGGTCCTGGTCACGTACGCTGGTGGTCGTGGTACCGACCGGCGCCCGAGCGCCACGGAGCAATGAGTAGTCGGCACCGGAATTGGCGCGAATTCGGTCGAGCATATCGTAGGCGATGAAACTGGCCTGGCTGGTCATCCTCGAACTGTCGGTGTACTTGAGGGCGTTGAGTTGGAGCGTCACCGCGCCTAACAGGCCGACGGCGAGAATCAGCACCGCCACCAGCACTTCGATCAACGTCATGCCGATTTGGTACCGAGGAAAAGTCGGGGGGAAACAGGTTTTCAGGCAAACAAGCATTACCGGCGTCATCCGTGTCGAAGGCCGAAAAAAAGCAGGAAAACCCTGCGGGGCGACCCAAGACTAGCGGCGGTTTTTATCCGGCGCTGGTCACGGAACAAAGGGAAATACTTTGGACATAAAGGCCATCATTCGACACTCCGAGCCGGACGCTATACCTATGTCTCAACCTGCTATCTACGCACGTCCACGGAGGGACGGCCTATGGAACAACGAGGTTTCACCCTGATCGAACTGCTGCTCGGGCTGATCGTGAGCGGCATCCTGGCGCACCTGGCCACACCCAACTTCATGGGACTGCTGGAGTCACAGCAGCAACAAAGCGCGGCGCAATCACTGACGAACGGGCTTCGCTTCGCACGCACTGAAGCCATCACGCGTAACCGAGCGGTGGTCATCCACGCACTGGACGATGACTGGAGCCAGGGTTGGCGGGTCGTATTGGATGTAAGCGGGCGCGGCCATCTGGACGACGACAACCCGGTGTTACTGGAGCGCCAGGGCAGCGGTCGCGTAGCGATAGTCGGAAATGGACCGGTCAAAAGCCAGGTACGCTTCAGCGGGCTGGGAGAGCCGGTATTTGCTGGGGGAGGTTTTCGTGCTGGCACTGTACACATATGCGCCACGGACTCGGTACAGAGCCTGCACCAGGTGGTGCTGGCGCCCAGTGGACGCATCAGCCTGCGCAGCGATAGAACCGAACAGGCGTTGTGCCGGAGTTACTCCGGCACCCTGGCATTCAGAGCAGCGAGCGAACCCGCAGCTCCTTGGGCATGGAGAAAGTGATGTTCTCTTCACGACCGGCCAACTCATCGGCGCCCGTAGCCCCCCACGCATGCAACTGCTGGATGACGCCGCGCACCAGGACTTCCGGGGCCGAAGCGCCCGCCGTGATGCCAATACGCTCGACGCCATCGAACCAGCTGCGCTGCATATCTTCAGCACCGTCGATCAGGTACGCCGGTGTAGCCATGCGTTCGGCCAACTCGCGCAAACGGTTGGAGTTGGAGCTGTTAGGGCTGCCGACCACCAGCACTACATCGCATTCATCGGCCAGTTGCTTGACTGCATCCTGGCGGTTTTGGGTGGCATAGCAGATGTCGTCCTTGCGTGGCCCGCCGATGGCAGGGAAGCGGCTGCGCAGCGCGTCGATGACGCGGCTGGTGTCGTCCATGGACAAGGTGGTCTGGGTCACGAACGCCAAACGCTCAGGGTTGTGCACATGCAAGCTGGCGACGTCTTTTTCGTCTTCCACAAGGTAGATGGCGCCACCATTGCTGCCGTCGTATTGGCCCATGGTGCCTTCGACTTCCGGGTGCCCGGCATGGCCGATCAGGATGCATTCACGACCGTCACGGCTGTAGCGCGCGACTTCGATATGTACCTTGGTAACCAGCGGACAGGTGGCGTCGAATACTTTCAGGCCGCGCCCAGCCGCTTCGGTCCGCACGGCCTGGGAAACACCGTGGGCGCTGAAGATAACGATAACGTCGTCCGGCACCTGCTCCAGCTCTTCGACAAAGATGGCGCCACGTGCACGCAGGTCTTCGACCACGAACTTGTTGTGGACGACTTCATGGCGCACATAAATCGGCGGCCCGAAGACTTCCAGGGCGCGGTTGACGATTTCGATCGCCCGGTCCACGCCGGCGCAGAAGCCACGGGGGTTGGCGAGTTTGATTTGCATGCTGTGCCTCGTGTCTGGCGCTTGGGTCAGAGTTGATGCTTCTGAACTGACAATAGAGATCGAAGGTGGGAGGGGCTTGCCCCCTCCCACACTAGCCCGCTCCCACATTTTAGATCGGGGCGTTGATCAAAGTGCTTTAACGTCGATGATTTCAACGTCGAACGTCAAGGTTTTACCGGCCAACGGGTGATTGAAGTCGATGGTCACTTGCGCGTCATCGAAGGTTTTGACCACACCGGGCAGCTCGGTATTCGCCGCATCGTTGAAAATCACCAGCAAGCCTTCCGACAGGTCCATGTCCTGGAACTGCGAACGCGGGATGATCTGCACGTTTTGCGGGTTGGGCTGGCCGAAAGCGTTTTCCGGCAGGATCTGCAGGTTGCGCTTGTCGCCGGCCTTGAAACCGAACAGGGCCGCTTCGAAACCCGGCAGCAGGTTGCCGTCGCCGACCTTGAAGGTCGCCGGGGCTTTGTCGAACGTGCTGTCGACCGTGTCGCCATTCTCCAGGCGCAGTGCGAAATGCAAGGTGACTTCCGTGTTCTGGCCGATGCGTTGCTCAGCCAATACCTGATCAGTCATTGACGGTCTCTCCGGTTTTCTTACTTTTGAACATGTCCAGCGCCAGCATGATTGCGCCGACGGTGATGGCGCTGTCGGCAAAATTGAACGCCGGGAAGTAATGGCGGTTCTGCCAATGCACCAGGATGAAGTCGATCACATGGCCCAGGGCAATGCGGTCGTACAGGTTGCCCAGCGCGCCGCCCAGCACCAAGGCCAAGGCGATGGCCAGCCAGGTGTCATCGCGGCCCAGGCGCTTGAGCCAGACCACGAGCACCGCACTGACCACCACGGCGATCAGGGCGAACAGCCAGCGCTGCCAGCCACCACCGTCAGCCAGGAAGCTGAAAGCGGCGCCGGTGTTATAGGCCAGGGTCCAGCTGAAATAATCCGGGATCACCACGATTTGCTGGAACATTTCCAGGGAGCCCTCGAAGTGAGCCTTGCTGACCTGGTCGATGACCAGGACCAGCACGCTCAGTACGAGCCAGCCCAGACGTCCGAAACGACTGGCGGCATTAGGCATAGTGGCGAACCTCGCCTTCACCGGAGATGTTGTCGACGCAACGACCGCAGATTTCCGGATGCTCAGGGTTCACCCCGACGTCTTCACGGCAGTGCCAGCAGCGGGCGCACTTAGGGAAGGCCGACTTGACCACTTTGAGCTTGAGGCCCGGTACTTCGGTGGCCACGGCGTCCACCGGTGCCTGGGCAAACGGTGCCAGGCTCGCAGTGGACGTGATCAACACGAAGCGCAGCTCGTTGCTCAGCTTGGTCAGGTCGGCAGTCAGGCCTTCCTCCGCAAACAGGGTGACTTCGGCCTGGAGGTTGCCACCGACGGCCTTGGCCGCACGCTGAACTTCCAGCTCCTTGTTCACCGCAACCTTGACGGCCATGACGCCTTCCCAGTACTCGCGGCCCAGTTCGAAGTCGGCCGGCAGTTCGGTCAAGCCTTCGTACCAGGTGTTAAGCATGACGGACTCGTTACGCTCGCCCGGCAGGTATTCCCACAGTTCGTCGGCGGTGAAGGCCAGGATCGGGGCGATCCAGCGCACCAGCGCTTCGGAGATATGGTACAGCGCGGTCTGCGCCGAACGGCGGGCCTTGCTGTTCGCGCCGGTGGTGTACTGGCGGTCCTTGATGATGTCGAGGTAGAAACCACCCAGTTCCTGCACGCAGAAGTTGTGGATCTTCGAGTACACGTTCCAGAAGCGGTATTCGCCGTAGTGCTCTTGCAACTCGCGCTGCAGCAACAGGGTACGGTCCACGGCCCAACGGTCCAGGGCGAGCATGTCCTCGGCCGGCAGGATATCGGTGGCCGGGTTGAAACCAGTCAGGTTCGACAGCAGGAAGCGCGCGGTATTACGGATACGGCGGTAGGCATCGGCGCTACGGGCCAGGATCTGGTCCGACACAGCGATCTCGCCCGAGTAGTCGGTCGAGGCCACCCACAGGCGCATGATGTCGGCGCCCAGCGTGTCGTTGATCTTTTTCGGCTCGATCACGTTCTTCAGCGACTTGGACATCTTGCGGCCCGTCTCATCGACGGTGAAGCCGTGGGTCAGCAGCTCGCGGTACGGGGCGTGGTCGTCGATGGCGCAACCGGTCAGCAACGAGGAATGGAACCAGCCACGGTGTTGGTCGGAGCCTTCCAGGTACAGGTCGGCACGTGGGCCGGTCTCGTGTCCCATTGGGTGCGAGCCGCGCAGTACGTGCCAATGGGTGGTGCCCGAGTCGAACCACACGTCGAGGGTGTCGCTGATCTTGTCGTACAGCGGTGCTTCGTCGCCCAGCAGCTCGGCGGCGTCCAGCTTGAACCAGGCTTCGATGCCTTCCTGTTCAACACGCTGGGCCACCACTTCCATCAGCTCGACGGTGCGTGGGTGCAGCTCGCCGCTTTCCTTGTTAAGGAAGAACGGGATCGGCACACCCCAGTTGCGTTGACGGGAGATGCACCAGTCCGGACGGTTGGCGATCATCGAGTGCAGGCGCGCCTGGCCCCAGGCCGGGACGAACTTGGTGTCTTCGATGGCCTTGAGCGAGCGCACACGCAGGGTGTCGCCGCTGGTTGGCGCTTTGTCCATGCCGATGAACCACTGCGCCGTGGCACGGTAGATCAGCGGAGTCTTGTGGCGCCAGCAGTGCATGTAGCTGTGCTTGATGGTGTCGGTTTGCATCAGCGCACCGACTTCACGCAGCTTGTCGATGATCGGCTGGTCGGCCTTGAAGATGAACTGGCCGCCGAAGAACTCCAACGAAGGCACATAAACGCCATTGCTTTGCACCGGGTTGATGATGTCATCGTTGACCAGGCCGTACTTCTTGCAGATCACAAAGTCGTCCACGCCATAGGCGGGCGAGCAGTGAACCACGCCAGTACCCGAACCCAATTCAACGTAGTCAGCCAGGTACACCGGCGACAGACGCTCATAGAACGGATGACGGAAGTTGATCAGCTCCAGCGCGGAACCGGTGGTGGTGGCGATCACCGAACCTTGCAGTTCGTAGCGAGCGAGGCACGCTTCGACCATTTCCTCGGCGAGCACCAGCAGGCGATCACCGACGTCCACCAGGGCGTAGGTGAATTCCGGGTGCACGTTCAGCGCCTGGTTGGCGGGGATAGTCCACGGGGTGGTGGTCCAGATCACGATGGCAGCCGGTTTGCTCAGGCTTGCCAGGCCGAACGCCTGGGCCAGCTTGGCGTCGTCGGCAATCGGGAAGGCTACGTCGATGGTGGAAGACTTCTTGTCTTCGTATTCGACTTCCGCTTCAGCCAGGGCCGAGCCGCAATCGAAGCACCAGTTCACGGGCTTGAGGCCCTTGAACACGAAACCGCCCTTGACGATTTCGGCCAAGGCACGGATTTCACCGGCCTCGTTCTTGAAGTTCATGGTTTTGTAGGGGTTGTCCCACTCGCCCAGCACACCCAGGCGGATGAACTCGGACTTCTGCCCTTCGATCTGCTCGGCAGCGTAGGCACGGCACAGTTCGCGGGTTTTATCGGCGCCCAGGTTCTTGCCGTAGGTCACTTCGACCTTGTGTTCGATCGGCAGGCCGTGACAGTCCCAGCCCGGGACATAAGGCGCATCGAAGCCCGAAAGGGTTTTCGAGCGCAGGATCATGTCCTTGAGAATCTTGTTCAGCGCATGACCGATGTGAATCGTGCCGTTGGCATAAGGAGGGCCGTCGTGCAGGACGAATTTCGGACGATCCTTGCCAATTTCGCGCAACTTTCCGTACAGGCCAATACTGTCCCAGCGCTGCAGGATCTGCGGTTCGCGCTGTGGCAGGCCGGCCTTCATTGGGAAGGCGGTGTCCGGAAGGTTTAGCGTGGCTTTATAGTCGGTCATTTAAGGCTCTTCGGTTAGCGATGGGCGCTAGGTGCGGCTAGTGCACGGGCGGCGGCGACATCCGCATTGATCGCCGTTTTCAACGCCTCAAGCGAGGCGAAACGCTGCTCTTCACGCAGCTTCTGGTGGAAAACCACCGTCAAACGCCGGTCATACAGATCACCGGCAAAATCCAAAAGGTGAACTTCCAGGTGGGCCTTGCCATCACCTGCAACCGTGGGTCTGACGCCTATATTGGCGACTCCCGACCACGGCTGGCCGTCAATGTCGACACTCACCAGGTAAACCCCGGTCAGCGGTACACGACGGCGCTTGAGTTGCACGTTGGCGGTTGGCGTGCCCAGTTGGCGCGCCAGCTTCTGGCCATGCAATACCCGCCCGGCAATGCGGAACGGGCGACCGAGCAAGCGCTCGGCCAAGGCGAAGTCGGCAGCGGCCAGGGCGTTACGCACCTGGGTGCTGCTCACGCGCAGGCCATCGAGTTCGACGGTTTGTGCGGCTTCGACGGTAAACCCCTGCTGGATACCAGCCTGTTGCAGGAAATCGAAATCGCCTACGCGGTCGCACCCGAAACGGAAGTCGTCGCCGACCTCCAGGTGCTGTACGCCGAGACCATCGACGAGGATACGATCAACGAACTCGGCGGCACTGAGACTCTGCAAACGCTGGTTGAAAGCCAGGCAGAGGACTCGGTCCACACCTTCTTCAGCCAGCAGTTGCAGTTTGTCCCGCAAGCGGGCCAGACGTGCCGGCGCCGTTTCCGGGGTGAAATATTCCCGCGGCTGTGGCTCAAAAATCACCACGCAGCTAGGTACGTCCAACTCGACCGCACGCTCGCGCAGCCGGGCCAGGATAGCCTGGTGGCCACGGTGAACACCGTCAAAGTTGCCAATAGTGGCGACGCAGCCCCGATGTTCAGGGCGCAGGTTGTGGAGACCTCGAACCAGCTGCATAACGCGCTTCTTGCTCATAAAGTGGTCGATTATAACCACACCCGGCCCCGGACGACAGGCAACAGCGCAGGGCAAATGGATCGAATCGATAAAACAACCGTTTTATCGCGGCAAACTCTCTAACTCAATGACTTGCGATTGAAATCCCGCAGGCGGAAGCCTTGTAGCAGCAACATCCCGAAGTACACCACCACACCGGCCACAACCAGAGCGCCCAGGCGCATGAAGCGCTCCAGCATATGACCTTCATCCCAGGCAGGCATGAAATGCATCAGGCCGAGCAGTACCGCCGACATCATTGCAACGGCCACCAGCAACTTGAGGGCGAACATGCCCCAGCCAGGCTGAGGCTGGAACATCTGTTGTTTGCGCAACTGATAAAACAGCAGGCCGGCATTAATGCACGCACCAGCACTGATGGCCAGGGCCAGGCCGGCGTGGGCCAGCGGGCCGATAAACACCAGGTTGAGCAGTTGCGTGACGATCAGGGTGAAGATCGCGATCTTTACCGGCGTGCGGATGTTTTGCTGGGCATAAAAACCAGGCGCCAGCACCTTGATCACGATAATGCCGAGCAGGCCGACGGAATAAGCCACCAGCGCATGCTGGGTCATCAACGCATCATGTGCATCGAATTGCCCGTATTGGAACAGCGACACTGTCAGCGGCTCGGCCAGGATCCCCAAGGCCAGTGCGCACGGCAATACCAGGACGAAGCACAGGCGCAGCCCCCAATCGAGGATGCGCGAGTATTCCTGGCGATCCTTGCTGGCATAGGTGCGCGCCAGCGTCGGCAGCAAAATGGTGCCGAGGGCCACGCCCAGCACACCGGACGGTAACTCCATGAGGCGGTCCGCGTAATACATCCATGACACCGAGCCGGATACCAGCAGCGAGGCGAACGCGGTGTTGATGATCAGGGAAATCTGGCTCACCGATACGCCAAGGATCGCCGGCAGCATATTGCGCATCACGCGCCAGACGCCGGTGTCCTTGAGGTTCAGGCGCGGCAATACGAGCATGCCGATCTTTTTCAGGTGCGGCAGTTGGTAGAGCAACTGCGCCAGGCCACCGGCCAGTACGGCCCAGCCAAGGGCCATGACCGGCGGATCGAAGTAAGGGGTCAGGAACAGCGCAAAGATAATCATGCTGACGTTAAGCAGCGTCGGCACGAACGCCGGTACCGAGAAACGGTTCCAGGTGTTGAGGATCGCACCCGCCAGGGATGACAGCGAGATCAGAAATATATAAGGAAAGGTCACCCGCAACAGATCAGTGGTCAGCGCGAATTTTTCCGGGGTATTGGCAAAACCCGGCGCCGTGGCCCATATCACCCAAGGCGCGGCGAACATGCCGACGATGGTCACCAGCATCAACACCAGGGTGAGCAGGCCCGAGACGTAGGCGATGAAAGTACGGGTCGCCTCCTCCCCCTGCTGGGTCTTGTACTCGGCCAGAATTGGCACGAACGCCTGGGAAAATGCGCCCTCGGCAAAGATCCGCCGCAGCAGGTTCGGCAGTTTAAACGCAATAAAGAACGCATCCGTGGCCATGCTCGCGCCAAAAATACGCGCCAGCAGGGTGTCACGCACAAACCCCAAAACCCGGGAGATCATCGTGATAGAGCTGACGGCAGCCAACGATTTGAGCAGATTCATTGAAAGAGTTTGCGCCTATAGATAAAGAGCAGGCGAACTAAGCGCCCACTTATGCGATACTGCGCGCCTGCAACAGCACAGCGCCAAAGCTCGCGAGTTTACAGGTCAAGCGCCGGAAATAAATCACCCGCCTCTTCAGATCGACCACTCAGCAGTTCGCATCAGCCGGCCTTGACAACACATCAAGTCATCGGCATGATTCGCGGCCTATTTTGTTTGCTATTTCCTAAAAAGTCTTTCGAGGAGCTCGACGGTGGCCAACACACCTTCCGCCAAAAAACGTGCAAAACAGGCTGAGAAGCGTCGCAGCCACAACGCCAGCCTGCGTTCAATGGTTCGTACCTACATCAAGAATGTAGTTAAAGCCATCGACACCAAAGACGCTGAAAAAGCTCAAGCAGCTTACGTTCTGGCTGTGCCAGTTATCGACCGTATGGCCGATAAAGGCATCATCCACAAGAACAAGGCCGCTCGTCATAAGAGCCGCCTGAATGGCCACATCAAGGCTCTGAGCGTTCCTGCTGCAGCCTAAGTGGTAGCAACTGCAACGCAACCCCGGTTGCGAAACAGTTAAGAAATGCCCCATACCGAAAGGTCTGGGGCATTTTTGTTTGTGCCTGAAAAACACCACTACTCCCACATTTTCAGACCCAAAAAAACGCCCCGAACCAGTCGGGGCGTTTTTGCTACCACTTGATCAAAACATCAATCAATGGTGATGACCGCCTTCACCGTGGACATGACCGTGGGCCACTTCTTCCTGGGAAGCGTCGCGGATGGCAACGATCTTCACTTGGAAGTTCAGGCGCTGGCCAGCCAGAGGGTGGTTGCCGTCGACGGTGACATCGTCGCCGTCCAGGTCACGGATGGTGACGATCTGCATTTGACCGTCCGGCGCGGAAGCGTGGAACTGCATGCCCACTTCCAACTCATCAACACCTTCGAACATGCTGCGGCTCAGGGTGCTGACCAGCTCGGCGGAGTATTCGCCGTAGGCATCTTCAGGTTCTACGGACACTTTCAGCTCATCGCCGACAGCCTTGCCTTCCAGAGCCTTTTCCAGGCCTGGGATGATGTTACCCGCGCCTTGCAGGTAGACCAGCGGCGCGCCGCCGGCTGAGCTGTCGATGACCTCACCAGCGTCGTTGGTCAGGGTATAGTCGATGGAGACAGCCTTGTTAGCGGCGATCGTCATGGGGCGAGACCTTTTGCATAAGAATGAAGAACGGACAAGTCTAAACAAGGATTTGCCCGAAAGCGAACAGAACCCGGACGGACGGGGCCGATCAACGGCATCCTTGATCATCGGTTTCCACCAGGACGAGGAGGGTCACTGGGTTGCCGCGCTGTCTTGCGGCCATACCCAGCACCTGCGCCACCTGCCGCCGTGGCAGTCGCGCGCCTGGGTACTCGACGCCGCGCAGCGCCTGGAAAAAATAGGTCAGCCCTTTGCCTGCGGCTGGTGTGCGCAAGCGCCCGAATAACGATAACCTTGGCGCCTGATTCCCGGTAGACACTCAACCATAGAGCGCCACCGAAGCCATGCACCTCCAGAGAATTCGCATGCAGACTTTTTTTATCGCGCCCACCGATTTTGGTGTGGGTCTGACCTCCATCAGCCTTGGGCTGGTGCGCACCCTTGAGCGAGCCGGCCTGAAAGTCGGTTTTTTCAAGCCGATTGCCCAGCCACATCCTGGCGATACCGGCCCCGAGCGTTCCACCGAGCTGGTGGCTCGCACCCATGGCCTCAAGCCGCCACAGCCCCTAGGCCTAGCTCACGTGGAGCGGATGCTCGGCGACGGCCAGCTCGACGAACTGCTCGAAGAAATCATCACCCTTTATCAGCAAGCCGCCGTGGGCAAGGACGTGCTGATCGTCGAAGGCATGGTACCGACCCGCAGCGCCAGCTATGCGGCACGGGTCAACCTGCACCTGGCCAAGAGCCTGGATGCGGAAGTGATCCTGGTCTCGGCCCCGGAAAACGAAGTGCTCACCGAACTCTCCGGCCGCGTGGAACTGCAGGCCCAGCTGTTCGGCGGGCCGAAAGACCCGAAAGTGCTCGGTGTGATCCTGAACAAGGTGCGCACCGACGAAAGCATGGAAGCCTTCTCGGCACGCCTCAAGGAGCATTCGCCCTTGCTGCGCAGCGGCGATTTCCGCCTGCTCGGGTGCATTCCTTACCAGCCGGAACTCAACGCCCCTCGCACCCGCGACGTGGCCGACCTGATGGGCGCGCAGATCCTCAACGCAGGCGACTACGAAACCCGGCGCATGACCAAGATCATCATCTGCGCCCGCACCATGCGTAACACCGTGGAACTGCTCAAGCCCGGCGTGCTGGTGGTGACCCCTGGCGACCGTGACGACATCATCCTCGCCGTCAGCCTGGCCGCGATCAACGGCGTGCCCCTGGCCGGCCTGCTGCTGACCAGCGATACCCTGCCCGACCCGCGCATCATGGATCTGTGCCGCGGCGCGTTCCAGGCCGGGTTGCCGGTGCTGTCGGTAAGTACCGGTTCCTACGAAACCGCCAACCTGCTCAACAACCTCAACAAGGAAATCCCGATCGATGACCGCGAGCGCGCGGAGATCATCACCGATTTCGTCGCCAGCCACCTCGATGCGCGCTGGCTGCACCAGCGCTGCGGCACGCCACGGGAGATGCGCCTGTCGCCGGCGGTGTTCCGCTACCAGTTGATCCAACGCGCCCAGGCCGCCAACAAACGCATTGTGCTGCCCGAGGGCAGTGAGCCGCTGACCGTGCAAGCCGCCGCCATCTGCCAGGCGCGGGGTATCGCGCGCTGCGTGCTGCTGGCCAAGCCGGCTGACGTGGAAGCCGTCGCGCGCGCCCAAGGCATCGAATTACCCGAGGGCCTGGAGATTCTCGACCCGGACCTGATTCGCCAGCGCTACGTGGAGCCCATGGTCGCCCTGCGCAAGAGCAAGAGCCTGAATGCGCCGATGGCCGAGCAGCAACTGGAAGACACCGTGGTGATCGCCACCATGATGCTCGCACTGGATGAAGTGGACGGCTTGGTCTCCGGGGTTATCCACTCCACCGCCAACACCATTCGCCCGGCCCTGCAGCTGATCAAGACCGCGCCGGGCTGCACCCTGGTGTCGTCGGTGTTCTTCATGCTGTTCCCCGAGCAGGTGCTGGTCTACGGCGACTGCGTGATGAACCCACACCCAAGCGCCGCCGAGCTGGCGGAAATCGCCTTGCAAAGCGCCGACTCGGCCGCCGCCTTCGGTATCACCCCCCGCGTGGCGATGATCAGCTACTCCAGTGGCGATTCAGCCAGCGGTGAAGAAGTGGAAAAAGTCCGCGAAGCCACCCTGCTCGCTCACGAACAGCAAAGCTCGCTGCTGATCGACGGCCCGTTGCAATACGACGCCGCCGCCAACGAAACCGTCGCCCGTCAACTGGCCCCCGACAGCCTGGTCGCCGGCAAAGCCACTGTGTTTGTGTTCCCGGACCTGAACACCGGCAATACCACCCACAAGGCCGTGCAACGCAGTGCCGATTGCGTCAGCCTGGGGCCGATGCTCCAAGGCCTGCGCAAACCGGTCAACGACCTGCCACGCGGCGCCCAGGTCGACGACATCGTGTACACCATCGCACTGACTGCGATCCAAGCCGCCAACCGACCTATGGATATCTAAATGCTGGATTTTCTACCTGCCGCCGTGCGCGGGGTGATCGCGTCCTTGTTGCTGGCGCTGAACACGATCCTGCTGTGCTCATTCCTGTTCATCGTGGCGCTGTTCAAGGCCCTGCCCTTCGCCAAGCGCTTCAGCGAATGGCTGATGAACCACACCCATGAAGCCTGGGTCACCAACAACAAGGGTTGGATGAACCTGGTGCGCAGCACCCGTTGGCACCTTAAAGGCCTTGAAGGCCTGGACTACCAGCATTCGTACCTGGTGACCAGCAACCACCAGAGCTGGGTTGACATCATGGTCCTGCAATACGTGCTCAATCGACGCATTCGCCCGCTGAAGTTCTTCCTCAAGCAGGAGTTGATCTGGGTGCCGGTGATTGGCTTGGCGTGGTGGGCGCTGGGCTTTCCCTTCATGAAGCGCTACACCAAGGCCTACCTGGAAAAACACCCGGAGAAGAAAGGCAAAGACTTGGAAACCACCCGCAAGACCTGTGCGAAGTTTCGCGACAATCCGGTGGGGATTTTCAACTTTGCCGAAGGCACGCGCTTTACGCCGGACAAGCACGCACAGCAGAAGTCGCCGTTTCGCTACCTGCTCAAGCCCAAGGCGGGTGGTATCGCGTTTGTGCTGGACGCCATGGGGGAACAGCTGAAATCACTGGTCAACGTGACCATTCACTACCCTGGCGGACGCCCAGGGTATTGGGATTTGCTGTGCGGGAACGTGCAGGACGTGGTGGTGCAGTTTGAAGAGGTGCAGATTCCGACCGAGTTTATCGGTAAGAATTATGAACAGGATGGGGAATATCGGTTGGCGTTCCAGGGGTGGATTAACCAACTGTGGGAAGCCAAGGATGCGTTGCTGGACAAGCTGCACACAGACTTCCCAGGCAAACGATGACCAAAATGTGGGAGGGGGCAAGCCCCCTCCCACATTTGACCGAGCCCGATCTTGAAGATGTAAAAAAGCCCGCCACCGATCACTCGGGGGCGGGCTTTTTTGTGGCCGCGAGGTTTAGATCGCGCCGCGCTGACGCAACAGTTCCAGCACTTGCTTGACGCTGTCTTCCAGCGACAGGGCCTGGGTGTCGATCACCAGATCGGCATTCAACGGCACGTCGTACGGGAAGGATTCGCCAGGGATGTTGTCCCCACCGGCAGCGTATAAGCCCTGCGGATCACGCTCGGCACACACCAGCGGCGAGGCCTGCACGTACACGGTCAGCAGGCGGTCGCTGCCAATCAGCGCCTTGGCCTGTTCACGGCCTTCGGCATCCGGAGCGACGAACGCGGCCAGGGTCAGCAGGCCGGCTTCGTTGAACTGACGCGCTACGTGAGCGGCACGACGCCAGTTCTCGGTACGCCCGGCACGGTCCTGGGGCAACCCTTTATTCAGGTCGTGACGCAGGTTCTGGCCATCCAGCACAAACACCGCACGCCCCATGTCGAACAGCTTGCGCTCGACCGCATAGGCCAAGGTGCTCTTGCCCGCGCCCGACAGGCCGCTGAACAACACAGTGGCCGGTTGCTGGCCGAAACGCTGGGCGCGCTCTTCGGTGGCGACATGGGCCAACTTGCCGTGATGGGCCGCACTGCCGTGAGTGACCGGCGGTGCGATGATCATGCCGGCGCCCACGGTGCCGTTGGTCAAGCGGTCGATGACGATAAACGCACCGGTGGTGCGGTTGCTGTCATAGCCATCCAACGCGATGGCGGCGTCGAGGCTGACCTTGACCCGGCCGATCTCGTTCAACTGCAGCGAACTCGCCGGGCCTTCGGCCAGGGTGTTCACGTCCACACGGTGCACGATGCTGGTGATGGAACCCGGCACATAGCTGGTGGCGCGCTTGATGTCGTATTTCTTGCCCGGCAGCATCGGCTCTTCGGCCATCCACACCAGCATGGCGTCGAAGGCGTCGGTCACTTGCGGCACGTTGTCGGCATGCACCAACAGGTCGCCACGGGAGATGTCGATCTCGTCTTCCATGGTCAGGGTCACGGCCTGGCCTGGGCCGGCGTGCTCCAGCTCACCCTCGAAGGTGACGATGGATTTGACGCGGCTGCTCTTGCCCGACGGCAGCACCACGACTTCATCGCCCTTGTGCACGATGCCGCTGGCCAGGGTGCCGGCAAACCCACGGAAGTTCAGGTTCGGACGGTTGACGTACTGCACCGGGAAGCGCAGGTCGGTGTAGTTGCGGTCGTTGGCGATCTCGACGGTCTCGAGGATCTCCATCAGCGACTGGCCGGTGTACCAGGGCGAGTGCTCGCTCTTGTTCACCACGTTGTCGCCCTTGAGCGCCGACATCGGCACGAATGCCATGGTGCTCGGCTTGAAGGCGATGCCCTCGGCGAACTTCAGGTAATCCGCCTTGATCGACTCGAACACGCTTTGGTCAAAGCCATTGATGTCCATCTTGTTGACGGCGATCACGATGTGCTTGATGCCCAGCAACGAGGCGATATAGCTATGGCGACGGGTCTGGGTCTGCACGCCGTAGCGGGCGTCGATCAGGATGATCGCCAGGTCACAGGTGGAGGCACCGGTGGCCATGTTGCGGGTGTACTGCTCATGGCCGGGGGTGTCGGCGATGATGAATTTGCGCTTGGCGGTGGAGAAGTAGCGGTAGGCGACATCGATGGTGATGCCCTGCTCACGCTCGGCCTGCAGGCCGTCGACCAGCAACGCCAGGTCGATGTCGTCACCAGTGGTGCCGGACTTCTTCGAATCGCGGGTGATGGCTTCCAGGTGATCTTCGTAGATCATCTTGGAGTCGTGCAGCAGGCGCCCGATCAGGGTGCTCTTGCCGTCGTCGACGTTGCCGCAGGTCAGGAAGCGCAACATTTCCTTGCGCTCGTGCTGGCCCAGGTAGGCGAGGATGTCCTCGCTGATCAAATCAGATTGATGCGACATGACAGCCCCTTAGAAATAGCCTTGACGTTTTTTATCTTCCATCGAGCCTGCACCATCGTGGTCGATGACACGGCCCTGGCGCTCGGAAGTTCGCGTCAGGAGCATTTCCTGAATGATGTCCGTCAGCGTCTCGGCTTCGGACTCCACCGCGCCCGTCAACGGGTAGCAACCAAGGGTACGGAAACGTACTTTCTTTTTGACGATTCGGGCTTTGTCTTCGTCGGACAGGTGCTCGAGGATGCGGTCGTCGTCGATCATGATCAACGTGCCGTTCTTCTCGATGACATCGCGTTCGGCGGCGAAGTACAGCGGTACGATCGGGATGCCTTCCAGGTAGATGTACTGCCAGATGTCCAGCTCGGTCCAGTTGGACAGCGGGAACACACGGATCGACTCACCCTTGTTGACGTTGCCGTTGTAGACGTTCCACAGCTCCGGGCGCTGGTTCTTCGGGTCCCAGCGGTGCTTGCTGTCGCGGAACGAGTACACGCGCTCTTTGGCACGGGATTTCTCTTCATCGCGACGGGCACCGCCGAAGGCAGCGTCGAAACCATGCTTGTCCAAGGCCTGCTTGAGGCCTTCGGTCTTCATGATGTCGGTGTGCTTGGCGCTGCCGTGGGTGAACGGGTTGATGCCCTGCGCCACACCGTCCGGGTTGACGTGAGTGATCAGGTCCAGGCCCAGTTCTTCGACCATCTTGTCGCGGAACTTGTACATCTCCTGGAATTTCCAGCGGGTGTCGACGTGCATCACCGGGAACGGCAGCTTGCCCGGGAAGAAGGCCTTGCGCGCCAGGTGCAGCATCACGGCGGAGTCTTTACCGATCGAGTAGAGCATCACCGGGTTATCGAACTCGGCGGCGACCTCGCGGATGATGTGGATGCTTTCCGCCTCCAGCTGTTTCAGATGCGTCAGTTTGTCGACCATGGCTACTCACGGAAAAACGATCTTATGGACGGCCAGCGGGCCGTGTTCGAGCGGGGCATGCTAGCACAGCACCTGCTTCTATTCAGGGCGCCAGCTAGATCGAAACGGTATATCAATATGCCCCAAGGTTTGGCAGTCAAATCGGGTTGGGGCAATCGATGAACAGATGCTCCAGGGCAAAGCGCCGCGCCAGGTAATCGCCCAGCGCCTGTACGCCGTAGCGCTCGGTGGCGTGGTGGCCGGCGGCGATAAAGCTGATGTCGTTTTCGCGCGCGCTGTGGAAGGTTTGCTCGGAAGCTTCGCCACTCAGGAACAAGTCGACACCGGCGGCGATGGCGTTGTCGATGTAACCCTGGCCACCGCCGGTGCACCAGCCGACGCGGCGGATCATCTGGCTGCCTTCGATCAGCAGCGGCTCGCGGCCCATCACGTCCTGTACGCGGCGGGCGAAGTCGCGGGGTGACAGCGGTTCGGCGAGCGAGCCAACCAGGCCGACGATCCTGGGGTTGCTCGGGTCCAGCGGACCTTCGACGGTGATGTCCAACTGGCGGGCGAGTTGCACGTTATTGCCAACGTCAGGGTGCAGGTCCAGTGGCAGGTGGTAGGCCAGCAGGCTGATGTCGTGTTTGAGCAGGGTTTTCAGGCGGCGTTGCTTCATGCCAGTGATGCAGGGATTTTCGCCTTTCCAGAAATAACCATGGTGCACCAGGATCAAATCGGCCTGGGCTTCGACGGCCGCGTCCAGCAGGGCAAGGCTTGCGGTAACGCCGCTGACGATGCGCATCACTTGCGGCCGCCCCTCGACCTGCAGGCCATTGGGGCAATAATCGGCAATTTTTGCGCTGCCAAGGTAGCGGTCCGCTTCCTCGACGAGGGTGGTAAGGGGGACGGCCATAAAAGACTCCTAAATATCCCGTTCCGAGGCGCTCGCAGCCTCGTATAATGCGCGACATTATGGGCGCTCTCCCGCCCCCTGCAACCTGTCAGGACTTACTTGATGCTCAAGGCACTGCGTTTTTTTGGATGGCCATTGCTGGCTGGCGTGCTGATCGCGATGCTGATTATTCAGCGTTATCCCCAGTTGGTGGGCTTACCCAGCCTTGATGTCAACCTGCAACAGGCGCCGCAGACCAGCGCGGTGGTGCAAGGCCCGGTGACTTACGCGGACGCGGTGGTCATCGCCGCTCCGGCCGTGGTCAACCTGTACACCACCAAGGTCATCAACAAGCCGGCGCACCCGTTGTTTGAAGACCCGCAGTTCCGCCGCTATTTCGGTGACAACGGGCCCAAGCAGCGCCGCATGGAGTCCAGCCTGGGTTCCGGGGTGATCATGAGCCCCGAAGGCTACATCCTCACCAATAACCACGTGACCACCGGCGCCGACCAGATTGTGGTGGCCCTGCGCGATGGCCGCGAGACCCTGGCCCGTGTGGTGGGCAGCGACCCGGAAACCGACCTCGCGGTACTGAAGATCGATTTGAAAAACCTGCCGTCCATCACCCTCGGCCGCTCCGATGGGCTGCGGGTGGGTGATGTGGCACTGGCCATCGGCAACCCGTTCGGGGTGGGCCAGACGGTGACCATGGGCATCATCAGCGCGACCGGGCGTAACCAGCTGGGGCTTAACAGCTACGAAGACTTCATCCAGACCGACGCGGCGATCAACCCGGGCAACTCCGGCGGTGCGCTGGTGGATGCCAATGGCAACCTGACCGGTATCAACACGGCGATTTTCTCCAAGTCCGGCGGTTCCCAGGGCATCGGTTTTGCGATCCCGGTGAAGCTGGCGATGGAAGTGATGAAGTCGATCATCGAGCACGGCCAGGTCATTCGCGGCTGGCTGGGGATTGAAGTACAGCCGTTGACCAAGGAACTGGCCGAATCGTTTGGCCTGACCGGGCGCCCTGGCATCGTGGTCGCCGGGATCTTCCGCGATGGCCCGGCGCAGAAAGCCGGCCTGCAATTGGGGGATGTGATCCTCAGCATCAACGGCGAACCGGCCGGTGATGGTCGCAAATCGATGAACCAAGTGGCGCGGATCAAGCCGACCGACAAGGTGGCGATCCAGGTGATGCGCAACGGTAAAGAGATCAAGCTGCTGGCGGAAATCGGCCTGCGTCCACCGCCTGCACCGGTCAAGGAAGAAGAATAAACCACCTCGCCAGGTACCCGTTTGCGGGTACCTGTAAGCTCATATTTCAAAGCAAATTCATTCTCATTAGACATGTTATATTGTTTCAATATCGTTATTGGAACGCTCTATCATGCCGTCTCGAAAGTTTGCCCCCTTGGCTGGCCTGGCCTTGGGTTTGCTGCTGGACCCCGCCTTTGCCGAAGACAACACCGTTGAGCTGGACGCCATCAGCGTCACCACCGACGCCTATGAATCGGCCACCGGCCCGGTCAAAGGCTACCGCGCCATGCGCTCTGCCAGTGCGACCAAAACCGACACCGCCCTGCGCGACATCCCACAGTCCATCAGCGTGATTCCTGCCTCGGTACTCACGGACCTGGGCAGCACCAACGTGGAACGCGCCCTGGAGTTTGCCGGCGGCGTGTCCAAGCAGAACAACTTTGGCGGCCTCACGCTCTACGAATACAGCGTGCGCGGCTTCACCACGTCGGAGTTCTACCAGGACGGCTTCAGCGCCAACCGGGGCTACCCGAGCACGCCGGACGCGGCCAATATCGAACGCATCGAAGTGCTCAAAGGCCCGGCCGCCAGCCTTTACGGCCGTGGCGATCCCGGCGGCACCGTGAATATCGTCACCAAAAAGCCTCAGCCTGAAGCCTTCACCACCCTGCAAACCAGCGCCGGCAGTTGGGACCGTTATCGCACTGCCGTCGACGTCAATACGCCGCTGGACAGTGAGGGCAACCTGCTGTCACGGGTCAACCTGGCGGTGGAGGACAACAACAGCTTCCGCGACCACGTCGAGAGCAAGCGCGTATTTGTCGCGCCCTCCTTCAGCTGGCAGCTGGACCCGGACACCCGCCTGCTGGTGGAAAGCGAATTCGTACGCCACAGCTCCACCTTCGACCGGGGCATCGTCGACGCCCCAGGCGTATCGCGCGCCACCTTCCTCGGCGAGCCCAACGACGGTGATATTGATAACCACAACAACCGCATCCAGGCCACCCTTGAGCATCACCTCAACGACGCCTGGAAACTGCGCCTGGCCAGCCATTACAAACAGGGCAGCCTGTGGGGCGACGCCTCGGAAAACCGCGCACTGAACGCCGACGGCCACACCCTCGACCGCCGTTACCGCGAACGCTCCATGGGTTGGCACGACAGCATCACCCAGTTGGAACTGCGCGGTCTGTTCGACATTGGCAGTTGGCAGCACGAACTGCTGGTCGGCACCGAGTACGAGGATTACCGCAAGAAAGAACGCGTCACCGCCATTGCCGGCAGCCCCTACGCCATCGACCTCTACAACCCGGTATACGGCCAGCCCAAACCCAATGGCGCAAGCTCCGGCACCGACTTCTTCGAACAGACCAAAAGCCAGGCGCTGAACCTGCAAGACCAGATCATCTTCACCGACCGCCTGCGCGGCATGGTCGGCGCGCGCCTCGAGCACTTCGAACAAAGCACCGACGACTTCACCCGCAACCACGCCAAGAGTCGGCAAACCCACGACGCACTCACCCAGCGCGCTGGCCTGCTCTACCAACTGACACCTGAGGTAGGGGTGTTCGCCAACGCCTCCACCTCGTTCAAGCCCAACAGCGGCCTGGACGCCACCGGTAAAACCTTCAAGCCCGAAGAAGGCGTGGGCTATGAGGTGGGGATCAAGAGCGAGCTGTTCGACGACCGACTCAGCGCCACCCTCGCCGCCTTCCATATCGAAAAGGAAAACGTGCTGGCCCTGGACCCGGCCACCAATACCAACCGCGCCATGGGCAAGGCACGCAGCCAGGGCTTCGACCTGCAACTGACAGGACAGCTAACGGATGCCGTACGGATAATCGGCGCTTTTGCCTACATCGATGCCGAAGTGACCAAGGGTGATAAAGCCATTCCGGCGGGCAGCCGCATTCTCGGCGTGGCCAAGCGCAGCGGCAGTCTGTTGGGGGTGTATGAATTCCAGGAAGGTGCGTTACGCGGTTCAGACCTGGGCGCGGCGTTCACCTATGTAGGGGATCGCTCGGGTGAAGCGGGCAGCCGCTTTGAACTGCCCGCCTATCACACCGTCGACTTGCTGGCCCATTACAAGGCCACGCAGAACGTCACCGTGGGCCTGAACCTCAACAACCTGTTCGATGAAAAGTACTACGAGCGGTCCTACAGCAATTACTGGGTCAATCCCGGCGAACCGCGCAATCTCACCGTCAGCCTGACTCTCAACCTCTAATCCTCCCTTGTAGGAGCGAGCTTGCTCGCGAAGCACCTGAGAGCGCCGCGTTACCCCAGATGCACTGCGTTATCGTTAACGACCTTCGCGAGCAAGAACTAGGCGTCCCCCTCGCTCCTACAGTGACAGCGGTGCTCTTTCGCAGAGAGTATTGAGCGCCGCTGCCCACTGTGGATCGTCATTCAAACACGGCACCAGCACCAGCTCCTCACCGCCCGCCTCGCGGAATTGCTCCCGACCACGATCACCGATCTCTTCCAGGGTCTCGATGCAATCGGCAACAAACGCCGGGCACATCACCAGCAGCTTTTTCACCCCTTGCCGGGCCAGCGCGTCCAGGCGTGCCTCGGTGTAGGGTTCGATCCACTTCGCGCGGCCCAGGCGCGATTGGAACGCCACTGACCATTTGTCGTCGGGCAAGCCCAGGCGCGCGGCGAAATCCCGGGCGACGCTGAAGCATTGCGCGCGGTAGCAGGTAGCGAGCACCTCAGGCGAGGCGTTCTTGCAACAGTCCGCATCCTTGAAACAATGCGCGCCCGTAGGGTCGAGCTTTTTCAGATGGCGCTCGGGCAAGCCGTGGAAACTCAGCAGCAAGTGATCGTAATGCGCATCTATATAAGGTCGGGCGCTGGCTGCCAACGCGTCGAGGTATTCCGCCTGGTCGTAGAACGGCTGCAGGATCGAGAACTGTACGTTGAGCTTTTTCTCGCGCACTACCCGCTTGGCTTCTTCAATCACCGTGGTCACGGTGCTGTCGGCAAACTGCGGGTACAGGGGCGCCAGAGTCACTTTCTGAATACCTTGGGCGGCCAACCGCGTGAGCGTCGTTTCCAGGGAAGGCTCGCCATAACGCATCGCCAACTCCACGGGCCCCTGGGTCCACTGCGCGGTCATCTGCTGTTGCAGGCGACGACTGAGCACCACCAGCGGCGAACCCTCGTCCCACCATATAGAGGCGTAGGCATGCGCAGATTGCTCAGGGCGCTTGATCAGGATCAACGACACCAGCAAGCGCCGCACCGGCCACGGCAGGTCGATTACATAAGGGTCCATCAGGAACTGATTGAGGTAGCTGCGCACATCGGCCACCGAAGTGGAGGCCGGTGAACCCAAGTTGACCAGTAACAACGCGTGATCCGTCATGCAACATCCTATCTCTTAGAGGCGGCTGGACAAGTCATCCAAAGCCGCATGCAACTCAGTGAACTGGAAAATGAAACCGGCGGCCATCAAGTGTTCGGGGATCGCCTTCTGCCCGCCCAGCAACAGCCCCGATAACTCGCCCAAACCCACCTTCAATGCAAAGGCCGGCATCGGCATGAACGCCGGGCGGTGCAGCATTTGGCCCAATGTCTTGGCGAACTCGCGGTTACGCACCGGGTGCGGCGCGCAGGCATTATAAGGACCGCTGGCGTCATCCTTGTGCAGAAGAAAATCAATCAGGGCGATTTGATCCTTGATATGCACCCACGGCATCCACTGCCGCCCCTTGCCGATAGGCCCGCCCAGCCCGAGTTTGAACGGCAGCAACAGGCGCGACAAAAAGCCGCCCTCGGCCGCCAGCACCAACCCCGTACGCACCAGCACCACGCGAATGCCCATCGCTTCGGCGCGCTGGGCGGTTTCTTCCCAGGCGATGCAGAGTTGGCTGGGGAAATCGTCCTGTACCGGGCCACTGGCCTCGGTCAGTTCGCGCTCGCCACCGTCGCCGTACCAACCCACCGCCGAACCGGAAACCAGCACCGCCGGTTTTTGCGCCAGGCCGTCGAGCCAGGCCAACAGGGTTTCGGTCAAGCCGATGCGGCTGCTCCACAACAACGCCTTGCGTTTGTGGGTCCAGGGACGGTCAGCGATCGGCGCGCCAGCCAGGTTGACCACCGCGTCCACCGCGTCGGTCACGTCCTCCAGACGGCCAACACCCTGCACCGTGGCACCGCACAACCGGGCGACGTCTTCAGGATGGCGACTCCACACCGTCAGGCGATGACCCTCGGCAATCCAGTGTTGGCAGAGTTGGCGACCGATCAGTCCGGTACCGCCGGTCAGCAAAATATGCATGGGACGCTCCTCATGTAACGTTCGCCGCCGATCACTAGTCTATTTTATAAGCAGGGATCAATTTGTAATCGGGCGTGACTTTTGTTTAAGCCTCATGGTTAACCATAGGCCACGCCAAGCGATCAGGTACGCCAAAACTTATACCAAAAAACAATATTGTACAGCTATTGGTGTCGGCGTAGTCTGTACCCAACGGTAAAACGAGGCCTCCCATGACTGTCCCCATCGCGATCATCGGCACCGGCATCGCCGGTCTCTCCGCCGCCCGAGCGTTACAAGACGCCGGGCACGTTGTACAACTCTTCGATAAAAGCCGCGGCAGCGGCGGCCGCATGTCCAGTAAGCGCAGCGATGCTGGCGCCTTGGACATGGGCGCTCAATACTTCACCGCCCGCGACCGACGCTTCGTCAACGAAGTGCAGCGCTGGCAAAACAACGGCTGGGCCGAGCAATGGAAGCCGCAGCTGTACAACTTCAAGTCCGGCCAGCTCACGCCCTCCCCCGATGAACAAATCCGCTGGGTCGGCACGCCACGCATGAGCGCAATCACCCGCGCACTGCTCGACGACCTGCCGGTGGAGTTCGGTTGCCGCATCACCGAAGTGTTCCAAGGCAAGCAACACTGGAACCTGCTGGATGCCGACGGCGGCAATCACGGCCCGTTCAGCCATGTGATCGTCGCCACGCCTGCCCCCCAGGCCACTGCGCTGCTGGCGGCAGCGCCCAAATTGGCGAGTGCTGCCGCCGGCGTGAAGATGGACCCGACCTGGGCCATTGCCCTGGCCTTCGACAAGCCCCTGGATACGCCAATGGAAGGCTGCTTCGTGCAAGACAGCCCGCTCGACTGGCTGGCGCGCAACCGCAGCAAACCCGGGCGCGACAACACCCTCGACACCTGGGTGCTGCACGCCACCAGCACCTGGAGCAAGGCCCACCTGGACCTGTCCAAGGAAGCGGTGATCGAACACCTGCACGGCGCCTTCGCCGAATTGCTGCACAGCGCCATGCCCGCACCGTCCTTCAGCCTGGCGCACCGCTGGCTCTACGCACGCCCCTCCAGCGCCCATGAATTCGGTGTGCTGGCCGACGCCGACCTGGGCCTTTACGTGTGCGGCGACTGGTGCCTCTCGGGCCGGGTGGAAGGGGCATGGCTCAGTGGCCAGGAAGCCGCGCGACGGTTGATCGAGCACCTGCAATGAACCGCATCAACCCCGCCAAATTGCTGCTGTCGAAGTGGACGGCAGCCCGGCCCCGCAATAAAGAAAAACACTTCCTGGTGACCGAGCTGTTTCGTGACGAGGAAGGCACTCTGCTGGAGATCGAGTTGCAAGCCGTGATGACCAGGCGCGCTGAACGCCTGGCCTGGCAAACCCTGCAAAATGCCGAGGATTGGCAAATCGGCTGGAAATAGCCTACTCGCGAATACCTATACAAAACATTTGACTTGTACAGCATCAAACCTATGATGAGACTTAGTTGTACAGATTTTAGATCTTGTACAGGAATCTTGCAGAGGTTTGGCCATGCCCACCACACCGCCCATCAAGCCGAAGATTGGCATCAGCGCCTGCCTGCTGGGCGAGAACGTGCGCTTCAATGGCGGTCACAAGCAATCCCAGCTATGCAGCGAGGTACTCGCCGAGTATTTCGACTTCGTGCCGCTGTGCCCGGAAGTGGCGATCGGCCTGGGTATTCCCCGTGAAACCATTCGCCTGGTGGGCGACGCCGAACAGCCCCAGGCCGTTGGCACCGTGCACCGCGAGCTGAATGTCACCGCGCCACTGGATGCATACGGTCGCAAAATGGCCGCCGAGCACACCGACCTGTGTGGCTACATTTTCATGCAGAAGTCGCCGTCCTGTGGCCTGGAACGCGTCAAGGTCTACCGTGAAAACGGAGCGCCGGTGGATGGCGGCGGGCGTGGCATCTACGCCCAGGCGTTCTGCGCGCGTCACCCGAACCTGCCGGTTGAAGAAGATGGCCGCCTGAATGACCCGGTACTGCGGGAAAACTTCCTGACCCGCGTCTTCGTCTACGCCAGTTGGCAGCAACTGTTGGCCGAGGGCCTGACCCGCCACCGCTTGCTGGCTTTTCACTCGCGCTACAAGTATTTGCTGATGGCCCACAGCCTGATGCATTACAAGAGCCTGGGCCACCGCCTCGGCAGCATGGCCAAGGATGTCAATCTCGACGAGTTGGCCGCCTGCTATTTCAGCGACCTGATGACCGGCCTGAAAAAGTGCGCCACCCGCGGCACCCACACCAACGTGCTGCAACACATCAGTGGCTATCTCAAGCAGGCCATCAGCGCCGATGACAAACAGGAAATGCAGACGGTCATCGGCCAGTACCAGCAGGGCATCGTGCCGCTGGTAGTGCCGTTGACCCTGCTCAAGCATCACTTTCGCCAACACCCGGATCGCTACATCGCGCAGCAGGCCTACTTGCAGCCGCACCCGGAAAATCTCAGCCTGCGTAATGCGATCTAAACCATGAAAAGCGTCATGACCGCTGTCTTGCAAGACGAATCCGGCGCAGACATCGCCCAAGCCCTCGAAGACGGCTGGCTGCCGATTCGTGAAGTGGCGCGCCAGACCGGCGTCAACGCCGTGACCCTGCGCGCCTGGGAACGCCGTTATGGCCTGATCGTGCCCCAGCGCACGCCCAAGGGTCATCGGCTGTTCAGCGCCGAGCATGTACAACGTATCCACACCATCCTCACCTGGCTCAATCGCGGCGTACCGGTCAGCCAGGTCAAAGGCCTGCTCGATTCTGCCCAAGCCCTTCCCGACGCGGTAGAGAACGAGTGGCAAGCCTTGCGCCAGAACCTGGTACAGGCCGTCAGCGAGCTGGCCGAACGCCGGGTGGACGATGTATTCAACCAGGCCATGGCACTGTACCCGCCGCGCACCCTGTGTGAGCAGCTGCTGCTGCCGTTGCTGCAGGAGTTGGAGCAACGCTGGCAAGGCCAGTTTGGCGCACAGATGGAGCGGGTGTTTTTCCTGTCCTGGCTACGCAGCAAGTTCGGTGCACGTATCTACCACAATAATCGTCAGTTGCACGGCGCGCCGTTGTTGCTGGTCAACCACTCCGACCTGCCCCTGGAGCCGCACCTGTGGCTCAGCGCCTGGCTGGCCAGCAGTGCCGATTGCCCGGTGGAAGTCTTCGACTGGCCGCTGCCCGCCGGCGAGTTGGCCCTGGCGGCGGAACACCTGCAACCGCGCGCCGTGCTCCTGTACTCGAGCAAGGCCCTGCAATTGCCGGCACTTACCAAGCTGCTGGTCGGGGTCGGTTGCGCAAAACTGATCGTCGGACCGACGGTATGCATCCACCAGGCCGAGCTGGCCGTATTAACCCAAGACATTGCGCAATTGTTCGTGGCCGAAGACCCGTTGTCGGCCCACCAACTACTGATCCAACGTGGACTTATTTAAATGCACTTGATCTGGCTGCGCACCGACTTGCGCCTTCACGACAACACCGCCCTGGCCGCCGCCTGCCAGCGCGGCCCGGTGGCGGCCGTGTACCTGATCACGCCGGAGCAATGGCTGGCCCACGACGATGCGCCGTGCAAAGTGGATTTCTGGCTGCGCAACCTGCAGCACTTGAGTCAGGCCCTGGGCGCACTGAACATTCCCTTGCTGATCCGCCACGCCGCCACCTGGGACCAAGCCCCCGCCGTGTTGAGCCAATTGTGCCGGGAACTGTCCGTGGAGTCGGTGCACGTCAACGAGGAATACGGCATCAACGAAAGCCGTCGCGATACCGCCGTCGCCCAGGTATTGGAAGCCGACGGCGTGACGTTCCACCGCTACCTGGACCAACTGTTTTTCCAACCGGGCAGCGTGCTGACCAAGACCGGTACCTACTTCCAGGTGTTCAGCCAGTTCCGCAAGGTCTGCTACGCGCGCCTGCACAGCGCCTTGCCGCGCCTGGTCGCAAGGCCCAAGGCCCAAGCCCCGCTCACGCTCAAGCGCGATCCGATTCCCGAACAGGTCGAAGGCTTCGAACCACCCAGCGAGACCCTGCGCGCCCTCTGGCCCGCCGGCGAAGACGAAGCCCGCCGCCGCCTTGATGCCTTCGCCGACCAGCAGATCAGCTACTACAAAGACGAACGCGACTTTCCGGCCAAGCCTGGCACCAGCCAGCTCTCCGCCTACCTGGCCGCCGGCGTGGTTTCGCCGCGCCAATGCCTGCACGCCGCACTGCAAACCAACCAGGGCGAGTTCGAAAGCGGCGACATCGGCGCTATCACGTGGATCAACGAACTGCTGTGGCGTGAGTTCTACAAACACATTATGGTCGGCTACCCACGGGTCTCCCGTCACCGCGCTTTCCGTCCCGAGACCGAAGCCCTGGCCTGGCGTGATGCGCCCAGGGATCTCGCCGCCTGGCAGCAAGCCCGAACCGGCCTGCCGATCATTGATGCCGCGATGCGCCAACTGCTGGAAACCGGCTGGATGCATAACCGCCTGCGCATGGTGGTGGCGATGTTCCTGACCAAGAACCTGTTGATTGACTGGCGCGAAGGCGAGCGCTTCTTCATGCGTCACCTGATCGACGGCGACCTCGCGGCCAACAACGGCGGCTGGCAATGGAGTTCATCCACCGGCACCGATTCGGCGCCGTATTTCCGGATTTTCAGCCCGCTGAGCCAGTCGGAAAAATTCGACAGCGAAGGCGTATTTATCAAGCACTGGCTGCCGGAACTGGCCACGCTGAACAAGAAGGAAGTGCACAACCCGCAAGCGCTTGGCAGTTTGTTTGGCGTGGCGGATTACCCGCGCTCGATTGTCGACCTGAAAAAATCCCGCGAACGCGCCCTGGCGGCCTTTCGCAACCTGCCTTCACGCCAGGAGGTCGCCGAACATGAGTGACTTCCTGCGCCGCTTTGCCCAGACCTTTGCCTCGCTGGACAAGCACAACCTGCAGCTGCTCGACAGCCTCTACAGCAAGGACATCGCGTTCACCGACCCACTGCATGAAATCCATGGCCTGACTGCGCTGCACACGTATTTCGCCGAGCTGTACAGCAACGTCAGCCAGCTGCGCTTCGACTTCCACGGTTTCGACCAGGTGGCCGAGGGCGAAGGTTACCTGCGCTGGAAAATGAGTTTCTGCCACCCGCGCCTGGGCAAAGGCAAGGTTATCCGCGTGGAGGGCTGCTCGCATTTGATGTGGCATGACAAGGTGTACCGCCACCGCGATTACTTCGATGCCGGCGCCCTGTTGTACGAACACCTTCCCGTGCTGGGTGGGGTCGTCAGTTGGTTGAAAAGGAGAGTGGGATGAACGCACTGCCGCCCCGTCGTTATTGGCTGACCGGTGCCAGCAGTGGCATCGGTGCCGCATTGGCCGTGGAGTTGCTCAACAGCGGCGCCCACGTGGCCCTCAGTTCGCGCAGCAAAGGCCCGCTGCAAGCGCTCGCCCAACGGTACCCCGGCCAGGTGCTGGTGGTGGCCGGCGACCTGACCAATAGCCAGACAGTGCGCGAGATCGGTGAACACATCGGCGCAGCCTGGGGTTCGGTCGACACCGTCATCCTCAACGCCGGCACCTGTGAATATGTCGACGCCAAGCAATTCGATTCCTCGATTATCGAACACGTGGTGCGCACCAATCTGCTGGCCAGCAGTTACTGCATTGAAGCGGCGCTGCCGTTGTTGCGCGCCGGGCGCACGCCACACCTGGTGGGCGTCGCCAGCGCCGTGACCTACCTGCCGATGCCACGGGCCGAAGCGTATGGCGCGTCCAAGGCCGGGCTGCGCTACCTGTTCGAATCCCTGCGCATCAGCCTGTCGCCCGAGAACATCGATGTCACGGTGATCAGCCCGGGCTTCGTCGACACCCCGCTCACCGAACGCAATGACTTCCCGATGCCCCTGAGCTGGCCGGCCGACAAGGCCGCGCGGCATATCTTCGCCAAGCTGGAAAAACGCCCGCTGGAGATCGCCTTCCCGGCGCTGTTTATCGCCACGCTGTGGCCGCTGTCGAAACTGCCGAACCGCGCGCAATTGATCATCGGCAAACGCATGTTGCGCAGCCCGCCACCGAAGAAGGACGACCTGTGAAGATCGCCATTATCGGCAGCGGCATCGCCGGGCTGACCAGCGCCTACCTGCTCAGCCGCCGTCACGACATCACGCTGTTCGAGGCGGGCGACCGTATCGGCGGGCATACCCACACGGTCAACGTCACCGTCGAGGGCAAACCCTATGCGGTGGACACTGGCTTCATCGTGTTCAACGACTGGACCTACCCCAACTTCATTCGCCTGCTGGGGCAGATCGGCGTCACCTTCAAACCCACCGAAATGAGCTTTTCGGTGTGCGACCAGAGCAGCGGCTTCGAGTACAACGGCAACAACCTCAACAGCCTGTTTGCCCAGCGCCGCAATATTCTGTCGCCGGGCTTCTGGGGCATGCTGCGTGACATCCTGCGCTTCAATCGCCAGGCACCGCTGGACCTGCAAGAGCAGCGCATCAGCGCCGAGATGACCTTGGGTGACTACCTCGAAGCCGGCGGTTACGGGCCGCGATTTATCCGGCATTACATCGTACCGATGGGCGCGGCGATCTGGTCGATGTCCCTGGCGGACATGCTGAACTTTCCGCTGCAATTCTTTGTGCGCTTCTTCAAGAACCACGGCTTGCTCTCGGTGAACAACCGGCCGCAGTGGTGCGTGATCGAGGGCGGTTCCAGCCGTTATATCGAACCGCTGACCCGCAGCTTTCGTGAGCACATCCGCCTCGACTGCCCCGTGCACCTGGTCGAGCGCGACGCAGAGGGCGTGATCATTCACAGCGCCGCCGGCACCGAAGCTTTCGACAAGGTGGTGTTCGCCTGCCACAGCGACCAGGCACTCGCCTTGCTCGGCGACCCGAGCCAGGCCGAACAGGAGATCCTCGGCGCCCTGCCCTATGCCGACAACGACGTGGTGCTGCACACCGACACACGCCTGCTGCCCGACCGCGAACTGGCCTGGGCCAGTTGGAACTACCGGCTCAGCGGCGACGCGCAGACCCAGGCCGCTGTCACCTATGACATGAACATCCTGCAAGGCATCGACAGTGCCACCACTTTCTGCGTCAGCCTCAACCAGACGCCGATGATCAACCCGCTGAAGATCCTCGCGCGCTACACCTACGCCCACCCGCAATACAGCCTGGCCGCCGTGGCCGCGCAAGCGCGTTGGGAGGAACTGAGCGGCACCCGACATACCTGGTATTGCGGTGCCTATTGGGCCAACGGTTTCCATGAAGATGGTGTCGTCAGCGCCCTGCGCGTGGCCGAAGCCTTTGGGGAAAGCCTGTGAACAGCGCCCTGTACAGCGGCTGGATCGCCCATCGACGGTTTGCACCCAAGGCCCACGCCTTTCGCTACCGCATCGGCCTGCTGTACCTGGACCTCAGCGAACAAGACGAAGTGCTCGGGCTCTCGCCCCTGGCCGGCGCGAGTCGCCTGGCACCCTTCGGTTTTCGCCAGCAGGACTACCTGCGTGAATTCACGCGCCACGGCATGAGCTTGACCGATGCCGTGCGCCAGGAAGTCGGCAAGGCCCTGGGGCATACACCCCTGGGCGTTATCTGCCTGCTGACCCAGGCCCGCAGTTGGGGCCTGGCTTTTAACCCAGTGAGTTTCTTCTACTGCTTCGAGGCCGATGGGCAACTGGCCGCGATCCTGTGCGAAGTGACCAACACCCCATGGCGCGAGCGCTATCACTACGTGCTGCCGGCCCAGGCCCTCGGCCCGGATGAGCACCAGCACTTCGCCGTGGCCAAGGCGTTTCACGTGTCGCCGTTTTTGCCGCGCGACCTGGAATACCGCATGAGTTTCAGCCCGCCCGCCGCCAAGCTCGGCGTGCACATGGCCGATTGGCAGGGCGACGTGAAAGTCTTCGACGCCACCTTGAGCCTGCACAAAGAAACGCTGAACCGCGCCAGCCTGCACCGTTACCTGTGGCGCTTTCCGTGGATGACCGCCAAGACCTGCCTGGCCATTTATTGGCAGGCCCTGCGCCTGTTGCTCAAGCGCACACCGATTTTTCCCCATCAGGCCGCCGACGGCGCCTCTCGCACAGCTGTCGGGTATACCAAGGATCGTCGCCATGAAATCCCCTAGCTTATCGGTCAAGACCAACCGCCTGAACGTCAACGGCATGACCAGTGCGCTGCTGCGCAAGGGTGTGCTGCGCCAACTCAGCCAACTGCGCCATGGCCAGTTGGTCGTGATCGAGGACGGCGAGCGCCAGGTATTCGGCGCACGGGAAGCGCACTTGCTGGGGGAAATCCAGATTGTCGATTCGGCGGTCTGGGGCCTGGTGGCGGCCAACGGTTCCATCGGCGCGGGCGAAGCCTTTATCCACGGTTATTGGACCAGCCCGGACCTGACGGCGGTGGTGCGGGTGATGGTGAGTAACCTGGATGTGCTCGACGCAATGGAGGGTGGCCTGGCGAGCTTGGCGCGGCCGTTCACCCAAGGCCTGCACTGGCTCAACCGCAACACGCGCAAGGGCTCGCAGAAAAACATCGCCGCCCACTACGACCTCGGCAATGACCTGTTCGAAGAATTCCTCGACCCGACCATGATGTATTCGGCCGCGCAGTTCCTGACGCCCGACGACACCCTGGAACAGGCGCAACTGAACAAACTGGAACGCATCTGCCAGAAGCTCGCGCTCAAACCTACCGACCACTTGCTGGAGATCGGCACCGGCTGGGGCAGCATGGCCCTGTATGCCGCGCAGCATTACGGCTGCAAGGTCACCACCACGACCTTGTCCAAAGAGCAGTTCGCCTACACCGAAAAACGCATCGCGGCCCTGGGCTTGCAAGACCAGGTCACGTTGTTGCTGCAGGACTACCGCGACCTGACCGGCGAGTACGACAAGCTGGTGTCCATCGAGATGATCGAAGCGGTGGGCCATCGCTTCCTGCCGACCTACTTCAAACAGTGCGCGCACCTGCTCAAGCGCGATGGCCTGATGTTGCTGCAAGCCATCACCATCCGTGAGCAACGCTTTGAGCAGGCGAAGAACAGCGTCGACTTTATCCAGCGCTATATCTTCCCCGGCGGCGCCCTGCCGAGTGTGCAGAACATGCTGCACATCGTCAGCCGCGACACCGACATGAACCTGTTGCACATGGAGGATTTCGGCCTGCACTACGCGCGAACCTTGCGCCTGTGGCACGAGAACTTTCGCCACGCCCACGGCCGCCTGACGGAGTTGGGCTACGACGAATATTTCCTGCGGCTGTGGGAGTTTTACCTGTGCTACTGCGAGGGTGGCTTTATGGAGCGCACCATTGGCACTGCGCAATTGCTGCTGGCCAAACCGTCGGCCATCAACCCTCCGTTGCTCGGGCGCTTCAGTGCTTAAACCACTGGCCAACGCCATACTGTTCCAGTGCGGGTGGTTTGCCTGCGTACTCGGTGGCGATAGCCCCTGGTTGCTGGTGGGGCTGGCGGTGCTGGCAATCCACCTGCTGTGGATAAGTTCGTGGGCCCAGGACGGCGCGCTGATCATCAGCGTAATACTGGCGGGCACGGCGTTGGACACGCTGTTGCGCGCCGCAGGGGTTTTCCAGTTCAGCGAACCGGGGCCATTGATTCCGTTCTGGCTGATGCTGCTGTGGGGGCTGCTGGCGACTACTTTGCGCCATTGCTTGGCCTGGAGCGCCCGGCCCTGGTGGCGCGCCGCACTACTGGGCGCGGTGGGTGGGCCGTTGTCCTATTACGCTGGCAGCCAATTGGCCGGCGTACAGTTTGGCTATGGCCTGGGCCCGACAATGGCCGGGCTGGCCGTTCTCTGGATCGTAGTGTTCTCACTCCTGGCACGCGCCGCGACCGGCAAAAGATGAAGCTGGTCGGCTTCTACTTGCAGCTTGCAGCTTAAAGCTTGAAGCTGCCGCCCATGACCAACATCCCCCACATTCAAATCACCGAACCCGCCGTCACCTGCTCGACCTGCGCGGCCTGCTGCTGCCAGCTGGAAGTGATGCTGATCACCGACACCGGCGTGCCGGAGCGCTATATCGACACTGACGATTGGGGCGGTGAAGTGATGCTGCGCCTGGACGACGGCTGGTGCGCGGCGCTGGATCGCGACACGATGATGTGCACGATCTACGAGCGTCGGCCGCTGATTTGCCGGGAGTTCGAGATGGGCGCACCGGAGTGCCTGACCGAACGCGAAGGAATCGCCACGGCCTACCGCTGATCTAAAGACTGATGACGATCAAAATGTGGGAGGGGGCTTGCCCACTCCCACATTGTTCTGCAGCGTTCCTGGGAATTACAGCGGCATGGTGTAGTGCAGCGAGTAGCTTTCTACACCGTCGTTACTGCTGCTGATCCCGGCATTGGAGTAGTGCGTGGCGCGAATGCCCACTTCATGCCCACCGGTGAAGCGCAGGCCGAAACCCAGGCGGTCTTCGAACTGGAAAGCCTGGCCGATGTTGTTGTCTTCCAGCTTGGTACGGGAAAACACCGCCACGCCGATCCCGGCTTCGATGTAGGGCTTGACCGACTGGCCGGCAAACTCATACACAAATACCGGCGAGAACGACAGGCTGCTGGCACCTGCACGCTCATCACCGTCCCAATAGGTGTAGGCGCCGCTCCAGTAGCCGGTCAGGCGACCGACGTCGCTCTGCATCCAGCTTTTGTCCCAATCCGAGGTCAAGCCCAGTCGATAGGTCAACGTCGAATCGCTGGTACTGCCCACCCCAAATTCCAGGCCTGCGGCCTGGGTCGAAACAGAGTGTCCCACCACTACAGCCGCAATCGCGGCTAAACAGAACAAGCGCTTCATAAGAAACAGTCCTTTGAAAACGAAGTTGTATGATTTTTTACAGGCCATCTCGCTATAGAAGCTGACGCACATTCAGAAGTTCAGCGACATTTCACGAAATTTTCACGACCCGAAGCTTCGCACAACTCCAGAATGTTTCCATAGTGTGGGTAGGATATTTCTTAGGTGATACACATCGCCGCTGGTCCAGAACTGTGCAGGCTCAGGATCGCCTAGGGCCAGCAGATCGCGCTCGCCCAGCAAACGCTTGAGCTGCCGCGCGACGGCAGCGCCGGTGTCGATGAGGATGATGCTGGGGGGCAGCATCTGCGCCAGAAGCGGCTTGAGGAAAGGATAGTGGGTGCAGCCGAGGATGATGGTGTCGCAACCGGCGCTGAGCAGCGGGTCGATATAACCCTGCAATAAATGACGCAGGGCCAGGCTGTCGAGGTCACCGGTTTCAATCAGCTCCACCAGGCCCGGGCACGGCTGGGTGATCACCCGCACATCGGTGGCAAAACGGTCGAGCAACGCGGCGAACTTGGCGCTTTGCAGGGTGCCGGTGGTGGCGAGCACCCCGACCACGCCACTGCGAGTGGCAGCGGCAGCGGGTTTGACCGCGGGCTCCATACCCACCAACGGCCAGTCGGGGTAGTCCTGGCGCAAATCCGCGACGGCCGCCACGGTTGCGGTGTTGCAGGCAATCACAAAGGCCTTGGCGCCCTGCTCGCGGAAAAACTCGGCAACCGAACGGGAACGCTCAAGAATGAACGCCGGGGTTTTCTCGCCATAGGGGATATGCCCGCAATCGGCCACGTACAACAGTGACTCATGGGGCAGCAATTGCTGAATCTCATCCAGCACCGACAAGCCGCCGACGCCGGAATCGAACACACCGATCGGCGCGTCCTTACCCATGTCGCGTCCCGCAGACACTGCAACCGGGATCACGCTTGACCCGCAATTCGCGAAAGCGTGTGCTCAATGCGTCGATCAGCAGCAAGCGCCCCACCAGCGGCTCGCCGAAACCCGCCAGCAACTTCAAGGCTTCCAGGGCTTGCAGGCTACCGACCAGACCCACCAGAGGGCCGACCACGCCCGCTTCGCTGCAGGTCAGTTCAGTGTCGCTGCCGTGCCCGTATAGACAGTGATAGCACGGGCTTTCGGCGCGACGCGGATCGAATACCGACAGTTGCCCTTCGAGGCGAATCGCCGCGCCGCTGATCAATGGCTTGCCCATCGCCACGCAGGCGGCATTGACCGCCTCGCGGGTGGAGAAGTTGTCGCTGCAATCGAGCACCACGTCCACGCCTGCCACCGCCGCCGCCAAGGTATCGGCATCCAGCGCGACGCGATGGGCGACCAATTTGACTTCGGGGTTGAGGGCGCTCAGGCGATGGATGGCCGAGTCGACCTTGGCCTGGCCGACGCTGTCGGTGTCATGGATGATCTGGCGTTGCAGGTTGGTGAGGTCGACGGTGTCGAAATCCGCCAGGTGCAATTCGCCGACGCCAGCGGCGGCCAGGTACATCGCCACCGGGGCGCCCAGGCCACCGAGGCCGACGATCAACGCACGGCCGTTTTTCAGGCGCAATTGGCCGTCGATGTCGACATGCTGCAACAGAATCTGTCGGCTATAGCGCAACAGCTCCTGATCGGTCAGCACGGCCGGCGTCCCACGGAGATGCGCTCATGACCGCCCAGGTCAATACGGCTGTGCACTTGCTCGAAGCCTTGGCTCAGCAACAGGTCGCGCACCGCGCCAGCCTGGTCGTAACCGTGCTCCAGCAGCAGCCAGCCCGCAGCGTTCAGATGGGCTGGGGCCTGGGCGATGATCAGGCGCAGGTCGTCCAAACCATCATGGCCTGCCACCAGGGCGCTGGCCGGCTCGAAACGCACATCGCCCGCCACCAGGTGCGGATCGTTGTCGGCGATGTAGGGCGGGTTACTGATGATCAGGTCGTAGGCGTGACCTGCCAGGGCGCTGAACCAATGGCTGTTGAGCACCGTGGCGTTATTGAGGTGCAGGCGCTGGCGATTGCGTTCTGCCAGTGCCACGGCCTCCAGCACGCGATCGACGGCCGTGACGTGCCAGGCCGGACGCTCGCTGGCCAGGGCCAGGGCGATGGCGCCGCTGCCGGTGCCGAGGTCGAGGACCTTGACCGGTGTGGCCGGTAACAATTCCAGGGCCGCTTCCACCAGCAGCTCGGTGTCCGGACGCGGGATCAGCGTGTGGGGTGCAACCTCCAGGTCCAGCTTCCAGAAACCTTGCTGGCCGAGGATATAGGCCACCGGCTCACCGGCGCGGCGGCGTTGCAGGTAGCCAGCAAAAGCCAGGGCGTGTTCGCTGCTGACGATTTTTTCCGGCCAGGTGTGCAGGTAGCTGCGGGACTTGCCCAAGGCCGCCGCCAGCAGTAACTCGGCATCCAGGCGCGCGGTGGGCGAGTCGGGCAGGTCGGCGGCGCGCAGCAGGCTGGCGATGATGGTCATTTATTCACCTATCGCCGCCAGTTGATCGGCCTGGTATTCGGCGAGCAATGGCTCGATCACCGCGTCCACGCCACCGGCGAGAATCTCGTCCAGGGAATAAAGGGTGAGGTTGACCCGGTGGTCGGTGACCCGGCCCTGGGCAAAGTTGTAGGTACGGATGCGCTCGGAGCGGTCGCCCGAGCCCACCAGCAATTTGCGCTCGCTGGCAATCGCGTTGGCGGCGGCGCTGGTCTGCTGGTCATTGAGCTTGGCCGACAGCCAGGACATGGCCCGCGCACGGTTCTTGTGCTGGGAGCGCTCTTCCTGGCACTCCACCACGATGCCCGACGGCAAGTGGGTGATGCGGATCGCCGAGTCAGTCTTGTTGACGTGCTGACCACCGGCGCCCGACGAGCGGTAGGTGTCGACCCGCAGGTCGGCCGGGTTGATCTCGATGGCTTCCTGCTCGTCCGGCTCGGGCAACACGGCCACGGTGCATGCCGAGGTGTGGATGCGGCCCTGGGATTCCGTCGCAGGAACGCGCTGCACGCGATGGGCACCGGACTCGAACTTCAGCTTGCCGTAGACGTTGTCGCCTTCGACCCGCGCAATGACTTCTTTATAGCCGCCGTGCTCACCTTCGTTCTCGGACAGGATCTCGACCCGCCAGCCGCGACGCTCGGCATAACGCGAATACATGCGGAACAGGTCGCCGGAGAAAATCGCCGCTTCGTCGCCGCCGGTGCCGGCACGGATTTCGAGAAACACATTGCGACCGTCGTTCGGGTCCTTGGGCAGCAGCATGCGTTGCAGGTCGCCTTCCAGCTCGGCCAGCTTTTCCTTGGCTTCGCGGACTTCTTCCACGGCCATTTCACGCATGTCCGGGTCGTTGTCCTTGAGCAGCGCCTGGGCACCTTCGAGGTCGGCCTGCACTTTCAGCAGGTTCGTGTAGGTAGCCACCACGGGCTCAACTTCGGCGTATTCCTTGGAATAGGCACGGAATTTGGTCTGATCGGAGATGACCTCACCGTCGCCGAGCAAGGCGGTCAGTTCTTCGAAACGGTCCTGGAGCACGTCCAGTTTATTGAGCAGTGACGCTTTCATTGCGATTTTTTATCCGAAGAGCTGGGCGCGCCCTCACCGAGGGCAAAGAGTTCCTGGGCCATGGCCAGCGCATCGAGGCGGCCTTCGGCGGTAAGTTTTTTTAATTGTACGCTGGGCGCATGCAGCAACTTGTTGGTCAGGCCGCGGGCCAGTTGCATCAGCACCTCCTCGGCGCTGCTGCCGTTGGCGAGCAGGCGCTGGGCCTTGATCAACTCTTCATCACGCAGGCGTTCGCCCTGCTGACGATACGCCTTGAGCACGTCCACCGCCGCCAGTTCGCGCAGGCGCACCATGAATTCGTCGGCGCCGATGCTGACCATCTCTTCAGCAGCCTGGGCAGCGCCCTGGCGACTCTTGAGGTTTTCGGCAACCACTTCATGGAGATCGTCGACGCTGTAGAGGTAAACGTCGTCCAACTCGCCGACTTCGGGCTCGATATCCCGGGGAACGGCAATATCGACCATGAAGATCGGCTTGTGCTTGCGCAGTTTCAGCGCGCTTTCGACCGCACCCTTGCCGAGGATTGGCAACTGGCTGGCAGTGGAGCTGATGACGATATCGCTGCGTACCAGTTCGGCCGGGATGTCCGACAGCAGCACCGCATGGGCGCCGAATTGCTCGGCGAGGATGCTGGCGCGCTCCAGGGTACGGTTGGCGACCACGATGCGCTTCACGCCCAGGTCATGCAGGTGGCGAGCCACCAGGGTGATGGTCTCACCGGCGCCGATCAACAGCGCCTGGCTGCGCTGCAAGTCGCTGAAAATCTGCTTGGCCAGGCTGACGGCGGCAAACGCCACGGACACCGGGTTTTCACCGATGGCGGTGTCGGTGCGCACCTGCTTGGCGGAATTGAAGGTGGCCTGGAACAGACGGCCCAGCAGCGGACCGACGGTGCCGGCCTCGCGCGCCACGGCGTAGGCGGATTTCATCTGGCCGAGGATCTGCGGCTCGCCCAACACCAGCGAATCGAGACCGGATGCCACACGCATCATGTGACGAACTGCCGCATCGTCTTCATGCACATAGGCGCTCGCGCGCAGGTCTTCGAGGCTCAAATGGTGATAATCAGCCAGCCAGCGCAGTACGACATCCGCTGAAAGATGTTCCTGCTCTATATAAAGCTCACTGCGATTGCAGGTCGAAAGGATCGCAGCTTCGCGGCTGTCGGTGAGACGGCAGAGCTGCTGCAAGGCCTCAACCAACTGCTCTGGCGTAAACGCCACGCGCTCGCGCACGTCTACGGAGGCAGTCTTGTGGTTAATACCGAGTGCGAGGAAGGCCATTCAATATCGCTGATGATGTCGGGAAGCCGACAATTGTCCTACTTCGAAAGATTCAGAACAACCACCGTCGTCTATTGTCCTAGTAGCTTATGCCTATAAAAAGGCCATCTGTAGGCGCAAGCCTGCTCGCGATGGCCGTGAACCATGACGCGGCCTCCTGAGAAAACGCGTTGTCCTCAGGCTTTTCGCGAGCAAGCTCGCGCCTACACGGTTATGTTTGGCCGAAGGCTTGTGTCATGATGATCCGACCGCAGGTTAGTCGTCCTCTTCCTATATGAATAGATCCTCCGCGTTGCTCCTTGCTTTTGTCTTCCTCAGCGGCTGCCAGGCCTTGGCCCCCGCGTCGCCGGACGGTACGCCGCCGGTGGAAGACAGTACTCCCGCCCCTGAAAAGCCCAAGGTTTATTCCTCGTTCAGTGAAGAAACGATCTTCAGCCTGCTGAGCGCCGAACTGGCTGGCCAGCGCAATCGCTTCGATATTGCGCTGGATAACTATGTAACCCAGGCTATCAACACTCAAGACCCGGGAATTTCCGAGCGGGCGTTCCGCATTGCCGAGTATTTGGGGGCCGATCAGGCCGCGCTGGACACCTCGCTGATCTGGGCGAAGAACGCGCCGGACGATCTGGAAGCCCAGCGGGCCGCAGCCATCCAATTGGCGCGGGCCGGGCGTTATGACGACTCCATGGTCTATATGGAGAAAGTCCTGCAAGGCAAGGGCGACACCCATTTCGACTTTCTTGCGCTGTCGGCTGCCGACACCGACCAGGACACGCGCAACGGTTTGATGAAGAGTTTCGACCGCCTGCTGCAAAAACACCCGAAGAACAGCCAACTGGTATTCGGCAAGGCCCTGCTACTGCAACAGGATGATGAAGCCGAAGCCGCACTGAAGCTGCTGGAACAGAACCCGCCGGAAGAGGGCGAGATCGCGCCGATTCTTCTGCGCGCGCGCCTGCTGCAGAACCTCAATCGCGGCAAGGAAGCAATTCCACTGCTGGAAAAAAGCATCAAGAAATACCCGGACGACAAGCGCCTGCGCCTGACTTATGCACGCACGCTGGTGGAGCAGGACCGCATGGAGGACGCCAAAGTGCAGTTCGCCAACCTGCTCCAGCAATACCCGGATGACGATGAACTGCGTTACTCCCTGGCGCTGGTGTGCCTGGAAGCCAAGGCCTGGGACGAGGCCAAGGGTTATCTGGAAGAGCTGATCGAGCGTGAAAGTCATGTCGACTCGGCACACCTGAACCTGGGCCGCATCGCAGAAGAACGCAGCGACCCACAGGCCGCCCTGCTCGAATACGCACAAGTCGGCCCAGGCAACGACTACCTGCCGGCCCAACTGCGCCAGGCCGACATCCTGATGAGCAACGGTCGCACCGACGAGGCAGAAAAACGCCTGGCCGCTGCACGGGATGCGGAACCGGACTACGCGATACAGCTTTACCTGATCCAGGCCGAGACCTTGTCCGCCAATAATCAGGGTGAGCGCGCCTGGAAGGTACTGCAACAAGCCTTGCTGCAATACCCCGACGATTTGAACCTGCTGTACACCCGCGCCATGCAGGCGGAAAAACGCAATGACCTGGCGCAGATGGAAAAAGACCTGCGCCTGATCATCAAGCGCGACCCGGACAACGCCATGGCCCTGAATGCCTTGGGCTACACCTTGTCCGACCGCACCACGCGTTACGACGAAGCCAAGGTGTTGATCGAACAAGCGCACAAGCTCAACCCGGAAGACCCGGCCGTACTCGACAGCCTGGGCTGGGTGAACTATCGCCTGGGCAACCTCGACGAAGCCGAACGCTTGCTGCGCCAGGCGCTGGAGCGCTTCCCCGATCAGGAAGTCGCTGCACACCTGGGCGAGGTGCTGTGGGCCAATGGCAAGCAGCGCGAAGCCCGCCAAATCTGGGAAAAATTCCTCAAGGAACAACCCGAAAGCCCCATCCTGCGCGGCACCATCAAGCGCCTGACCGGATCCGAGACCCTTTAAGCTTATGTTCTTGCGCCACGTTGTAGTGTTCAGTCTTATCGCCCTGCTCGCCGGTTGCGCGGGCATAGGCAGCCGTGAATCCGTTGAAGGCCAGGGCAACCCGGCGCAATGGAAGCAGCACAAGGATCAGCTCGCCAGCATCGACGGCTGGCAGATCGAAGGCAAAGTGGGTGTGCGCGCGCCGAAAGACTCCGGCAGCGGCACCTTGTTCTGGCTGCAACGCCAGGACTACTACGACATTCGCTTGTCCGGCCCTTTGGGCCGTGGCGCCGCCCGCCTGACCGGTCGCCCGGGACAAGCCAGCCTCGAAGTGGCCAATCAGGGCCGCTATGAGGCCACCTCGCCCGAAACACTGCTGGAAGAGCAGATTGGCTGGAAACTGCCGGTCTCGCACCTGGTGTGGTGGGTCCGTGGCTTGCCCGCACCGGACAGCAAGAGCCGCCTGAGCCTTAACGGTGACAGCCGCCTGGCCACCCTGGAACAAGATGGCTGGCAGGTGGAGTACCTCAGCTACGTGGAACAGGGCGGCTATTGGCTGCCAGAGCGCATCAAGCTGCACGGCACCGACCTGGACGTCACGCTGGTAATCAAGGACTGGCAACCGCGCAAGCTGGGGCAATAACGTGACCGTAGAAAAACTGACCCTGCCCTCACCTGCCAAACTCAATCTGATGCTGCACATTCTCGGTCGCCGTGAAGACGGCTACCACGAGCTGCAGACACTGTTTCAATTTCTCGACTACGGCGATGAGCTCACCTTCGCCCTACGCGACGATGGTGTGATCCAACTGCACACTGAATTCGAAGGCGTGCCCCACGACAACAATCTGATCGTGAGGGCGGCCAAAAAACTTCAGGAGCAGTCCGGTTGTTCGCAGGGCATCGATATATGGATCGATAAAATTTTGCCCATGGGGGGTGGAATCGGGGGTGGCAGTTCAAATGCCGCGACCACACTGCTGGGTCTGAACCACTTGTGGCAACTGGGTTGGGACCATGATCGCCTGGCTGCGCTGGGCCTCACGCTGGGCGCCGACGTCCCGGTTTTCGTGCATGGACACGCCGCTTTTGCTGAAGGCGTGGGGGAAAAACTCACCCCGGAATACCCCGAAGAGCCTTGGTATGTCGTGCTTGTCCCGCAAGTATCTGTAAGTACAGCAGAAATTTTTTCAGATCCACTGTTGACACGTAACTCTCCTCCCATTAAAGTGCGCCCCGTTCCCAAGGGAAACAGTCGAAATGACTGCTTACCGGTTGTAGCAAGGCGTTATCCAGAGGTACGTAACGCTTTGAATTTGTTAGGTAAATTTACCGAAGCAAAATTAACCGGAACTGGAAGTTGTGTGTTTGGGGGCTTCCCAAGCAAAGCTGAAGCTGATAAAGTCTCGGCCCTTCTTACAGAGACCCTTACAGGGTTTGTAGCAAAGGGAAGCAACGTTTCGATGTTGCATCGCAAGCTGCAAAGTCTGCTCTAAAAGGAATCGAGTACTGGGTACTCGTTGCAACAGATACAGGGGCGTCGCCAAGCGGTAAGGCAGCAGGTTTTGATCCTGCCATGCGTTGGTTCGAATCCAGCCGCCCCTGCCATTTTCTAATACTCATCCAGGTTACCCTCAGCCTCTAGGTACTGCGCGTGTCCAAGATGATGGTCTTTACGGGGAACGCCAACCCCGATCTGGCTCGACGTGTCGTACGTCAGCTGCATATCCCTCTCGGTGACATCTCTGTCGGTAAGTTCTCCGACGGCGAAATTACAGCCGAGATCAATGAAAACGTCCGCGGTAAAGACGTCTTCATTATTCAGCCGACCTGCGCTCCGACCAACGATAACCTGATGGAACTCGTCGTGATGGCTGATGCCTTCCGCCGCTCCTCAGCGACTCGAATCACAGCTGTAATCCCTTACTTTGGTTATGCCCGTCAGGATCGCCGTCCGCGTTCCGCACGTGTGGCTATCAGCGCGAAAGTCGTTGCTGACATGCTGACCGTGGTAGGCATTGACCGTGTTCTCACGGTTGACCTGCACGCTGACCAAATCCAGGGGTTCTTCGATATTCCGGTAGATAACATCTACGGCTCCCCAGTATTGGTGGATGACATCGAAGACCAGCGCTTTGAAAACCTGATGATCGTGTCCCCGGACATTGGTGGCGTCGTGCGTGCACGGGCGGTTGCCAAATCCCTGGGCGTGGACCTCGGGATCATCGACAAACGCCGCGAGAAAGCCAATCACTCTGAAGTGATGCATATCATCGGTGATGTCGAAGGGCGTACCTGTATTCTGGTTGATGACATGGTCGACACCGCCGGCACCCTGTGCCACGCGGCCAAAGCCTTGAAAGAGCACGGTGCAGCTAAAGTCTTCGCCTACTGCACACACCCTGTGCTGTCGGGCCGAGCGATCGAGAACATCGAGAATTCCGTGCTGGACGAACTGGTGGTGACTAACACCATCCCGTTGTCCGCAGCAGCTCAAGCCTGTGCGCGTATCCGTCAACTGGATATCGCACCGGTAGTTGCCGAAGCGGTTCGCCGCATCAGCAACGAAGAATCGATCAGCGCGATGTTCCGCTAAGGGTCAAACCTTCGGAACACCTCACTGACGAAAAGCGCCCCGCCCCAGCATACTGTTGGGGCGGGGCTTTTTTGCCCATATCGCCTTTAGCGCTGGTCGCAAACGCTGGGGCGAATGTGGTTATTTTGGAGATACAACATGAACGATTTTACTCTGAATGCTGAAGTGCGTTCCGACCTGGGGAAAGGTGCGAGCCGCCGCCTGCGTCGTCTCGCAAGCCTGGTTCCAGCTGTAGTTTACGGTGGCGAAAAAGCCCCTGAATCCATCAGCATGCTGGCTAAAGAAGTTGCCAAACTGCTCGAAAACGATGCTGCCTACAGCCACGTTATCGAACTGAACGTTGGTGGCACCAAGCAAAACGTGATCATCAAAGCTCTGCAACGTCACCCGTCCAAGGGTCACGTTCTGCACGCTGACTTCGTACGCGTCGTAGCCGGCCAGAAACTGACCGCTATCGTGCCTGTGCACTTTGTTGGTGAAGAAGCTCCGATCAAGAAAGGCGGCGAGATCTCTCACGTCCTGAACGAAATCGAAGTGACTTGCCTGCCGAAAGATCTGCCTGAGTTCATCGAAGTCGACCTGTCGGCTCTGGAAATCGGCACAATCATCCACCTGTCCGACCTCAAGGCCCCTAAAGGCGTTGAGTTTGTCGCACTGGCTCACGGTGATGACAAAGCTGTTGCAAACGTACACGCTCCACGCGTTGCTCCAGAAGCTGAAGAAGGCGCTGCAGAGTAATTCACTCTGTATTGCCGGAGCTTGAGGAAACATCGCGGACCGAAACGTAGCGAGAAAGCGGGCGATAACGCGAAGTTTATCTCTGGATAAGTTAGCTCCTGTCGTCCACTTTCGCCGCACTCAGGTCAGGCGATGTTATCCACAACTCCAAAGGAAGGGCCCCTGTCGTGACTGCCATTAAACTGATCGTTGGCCTGGGAAATCCAGGCGCCGAATACGAACAGACCCGGCATAACGCGGGGGCCCTTTTTGTTGAGCGCATCGCCCACGCCCAAGGTGTAAACCTGGTGGCCGATCGCAAATATTTTGGCCTGACCGGACGCTTCTCGCATCAGGGTCAGGATGTTCGTCTGTTGATTCCCACCACCTACATGAACCGCAGCGGCCAGGCTGTCGCGGCGCTTGCGGGCTTCTTCAGGATCAAACCCGAAGAAATCCTGGTGGCCCATGACGAACTGGACCTGCCACCCGGCGTTGCCAAGCTCAAGCTCGGCGGCGGGCATGGCGGGCACAATGGCCTGCGCGACATCATCGCGCAGTTGGGCAATCAGAATAATTTTTACCGCCTGCGGCTCGGCATTGGCCACCCAGGTGTCGCCAGTATGGTTTCAAATTTCGTCCTGGGTCGTGCGCCACGCGCCGAACAGGAAAAACTCGATGCCAGCATCGACTTTGCCCTCGGCGTGCTGCCGGATATCTTCGCCGGTGAATGGAACCGCGCGATGAAAAACCTGCACAGCCAGAAGGCCTGACTTTTTTCCGAGGGGAAACACCATGGGATTCAATTGCGGCATCGTCGGCCTGCCCAACGTCGGCAAATCCACCTTGTTCAACGCTTTGACCAAGTCCGGTATTGCGGCGGAGAACTTCCCCTTCTGCACCATCGAACCCAACAGCGGTATCGTGCCGATGCCGGATCCGCGCCTGGATGCACTGTCAGCCATCGTCAATCCCAAGCGCGTCCTGCCGACCACCATGGAATTCGTCGACATCGCAGGCCTGGTGGCCGGCGCGTCGAAAGGTGAAGGCCTGGGCAACAAGTTCCTGGCCAACATCCGCGAAACCGATGCCATCGCCCACGTGGTCCGCTGCTTTGAAGACGAGAACGTGATTCACGTCTCCAACAGCGTCGACCCGAAACGCGACATCGAGATCATCGACCTGGAACTGATCTTCGCCGACCTCGACAGCTGTGAGAAACAACTGCAGAAAGTCGCGCGCAACGCCAAGGGTGGCGACAAGGACGCAGTGGTCCAGAAAGGCCTGCTGGAACAGTTGATCGCCCACTTCACCCTGGGCAAGCCGGCACGCAGCCTGATGAAGACCATGGGCGCTGACGAGAAGGCCGTGGTCAAGGGCTTCCACCTGCTGACCACCAAGCCTGTGATGTACATCGCCAACGTTGCCGAAGACGGTTTCGAGAACAACCCGTTGCTCGATGTCGTCAAGGCCATCGCCGACGAAGAAGGCGCCATCGTGGTTCCGGTGTGCAACAAGATCGAAGCGGAAATCGCCGAGCTTGATGACGGCGAAGAAAAAGACATGTTCCTTGAGGCCCTGGGCCTGGAAGAGCCTGGACTGAACCGCGTGATCCGCGCCGGTTATGAAATGCTCAACCTGCAGACTTACTTCACCGCCGGTGTCGAAGAAGTCCGTGCCTGGACTGTCAAGGTCGGTGCCACAGCGCCACAAGCCGCTGGCGTGATCCACACCGACTTCGAAAAAGGCTTTATCCGTGCCGAGGTGATCGCCTACAACGACTTCATCCAGTACAAGGGTGAAGCCGGTGCCAAGGAAGCCGGTAAGTGGCGCCTGGAAGGTAAGGAATATATCGTCAAGGATGGCGATGTGATGCACTTCCGCTTTAACGTGTAAGTATCACTTGCAACACCCTAAGTAATCAAAAAGCCGATGCACTGCATCGGCTTTTTTGCGGGCGGCAACTTAAATAATAATCCAAAAAAAACCATCAAAGCTGCACCCCCATTCAGACTATTCTTATTTACTTAATCGCATTCAAGCTCAAAAAAATATGTAATTCCATATCGTTAAACGACAGTCATGCTCTCACACCATTTTGGTACTTATCCTGCATCAAGAAAGCATGACAACTTTTATATTCTGCGCTCTACTTGACTGGCGCTCAAACACTGCGCTTTTAAACAGTGAAGCAATAGTGAACATGGAGTACCAGTCGATGTCGGCCTCCGTCCATACGGATAGTAAAACAGACGTCTCACTCATCGAAGGCCATGAGATAGAAAACACGCTTAACAGCACTGCAACCCTCAACGTTGACATTTTATTACTGGGTGAGACCGGCACCGGTAAAGATACGTTGGCGCAACGAATTCATCGTTTATCGGGACGCAGAGGCAACTTTGTCGCCGTTAACTGCGCCGCTATTCCAGAAAGTCTGGCCGAAAGCCAGTTGTTCGGTGTCAACAGCGGTGCCTATACCGGGGCGATGCAATCACGGGCCGGCTTTGTCGAAGCTGCCCACCTGGGCACCCTGTACCTCGACGAGATCGACAGCATGCCCTTGAGCCTGCAGGCCAAACTATTACGCGTACTAGAGTCGCGTGGCGTAGAGCGCTTGGGCTCGACCCGCTTCATTTCCGTGGATATGCGCGTCATAGCGTCGGCCCAGCAGTCGCTGCACATCATGGTCGAGCAAGGCGCTTTCCGGCGCGATCTTTACTTCCGCCTGAACGTGGTCAGCATGCAACTCCCGACCTTGCGGGATCGACGCGAGCGCATCATCCCGCTTTTCAAGGAGATGGTTCAGCAGGAGGCCGAACAATTCAACTGCACTGCACCGCCTCCTTCTGGCGGACTGTTGCAACAGCTGCTGTGCCACCCATGGCTGGGCAATGTCCGGGAGCTGCGTTCGACCGCCAAACGCTTCGTGCTGGGACTGCCACCACTCTCAACCATCGTAGGCAGCCAACCACCGCACCCCATGAGCCTGAAAACACGCTTGCAGCAAATTGAAAAAGCCTTGATCGAAGAATCACTGCGCCGCAACCAGCACTGCGTGGATACCGTGGCAAGTGAGCTGGGCATCGCCAAGCGTACGCTGTACTACAGGCTGAAACAGCTTGAAATACCGTTGGACTGATGAATATCCATGACACTAACGCTGTCACATTAAGCGACAAGTTAAGTGGGCATTCGAAGACAGACCCGCTTGAACCATGGAACTTCAACTTAAGACCCGACCACTTAAATCACGATCGACGTACGTCGGCTCATTCAGCGTCACACACGAAATTTTAAGCCATCAACCTTAAATCAAATCAGAATCGAGGTCACTCCATTATGTTAGGTCCTATAGTCGGCGCTTTGGGAAGTCTGTTTGGCGGTGCAACTACCGCCATGTCCGATAAGTTACACGAAGCCAAAATGCGCGAGCTTGGCGAAGAAAAAAAGGAGCAACAGCTTCAACTGGCACGAGAAGGTGCTCGAGCCGAATTTCTCACCGGTGTAAAAAATAACGTAAACAAAGTACAGTTCTGACTCATGTACCGCCATCGCCAATGCCCATTGGCGATGGCTGTCACTGGGCAAATTTTTTTACTGTATTTCAGGGTGAATTACATGCAGATCGGAACAGACGTTTTTTCAGATGCGGCACTGAGGTCGCGCAAAAACGAAACATCCACTCCAGTCCATCAGACCACCGATGTCGATTTCTTTGCATCCCAACTGAACAACCCTGCACCACCCAGAAACATCACGACATCACCCATTGACATGCCATTGTTGGCTGATCGTTCCACACGACAGGGCAAATTGTTGGACGGTATAAACAAGGGCATGCGCGACTTGAGCCTGAGTAAAAACACCAAGGAGACACGGGAACTTACCAGGTTCCTGTCCGAATCCCATCAGCAACTTGCCGTGTCGGTCAAGATCATCAACAAGTGCGTGCAACTCATTGAGAAGACCTCCAACCTTCAGTAGATCAAACATGTACAGGCGTCTAACCAGCACCCTACTTTTATCGTCGGCATTAATGCTGGGCGGCTGCGGTGAAAGTGTTGAACTCCATCGCCAGCTGTCCGAGCAAGAGGCCAATGAAGTCATTGCCGAACTGGCCGATAAACATATTCGCGCACAAAAGGTACCGGCAAAGGATGGAGTGACTGTCCGCATCAGGGAGCAAGACATCAGCCGTGCCGTACGCACGCTCGAGGCCGTGGGCCTGCCAAAGATGGCCCGCTCCACGCTGGGAGATATATTTCGTAAGGAGGGCGTGATTTCCACACCGCTGGAGGAACGCGCCCGTTACATTCATGCGCTGTCTCAGGAACTGGAAGCGACCTTGTCGAACATCGACGGGGTGATTGTTGCTCGCGTGCACGTCGTACTCCCCGAACGCGTGGCACCGGGCGAGCCGGTGCAGCCAGCCGCCGCATCAGTGTTCATCAAACATGACCCGCGTCTGGACCCTGACAATATCACCGCCAGAGTACGCCGCCTTGTGACCAGCAGTATCCCCGGAATGAGCACGGCAGGGGACAACACGCAAAAACTTACCGTCGTCTTTGTGCCGTCGGTGGCTTACCTGGAACAACAAAGGCTCGTCTATTTCGGCCCTTTTCTAATAGCAGAAGACGATCTTGGGTTCTGGCGCACCAGCGTTGCCGCGCCGCTGATCGCCGCCGTATTGGGAGGTATTGCCTGGATATCCTGGCGTAGGCGCCAACAACCTACCCGTCCAGCGGGGCCCGATCGCCCAAATGCCCATGAGTGAAGAGTTGGCCTGGGCACATTGGTGGGCGTGCCCGTGGGAACAGGCTCATTCCGACTGGCTAACGACCCCAGCCTTAACCCTATCCACAGCGCTCGCGCGTCACCATCACGCACGGTTGAGCGCATTGTTCCAGATTGAACCTTGCCTACCACCGCCGCCCGCGCCTGCCCTGCTACAGCTGGCTCAGGCTAATGCTGCCCAACGGGACCTCACCCTCATGCTGGTCAATGGTGTCTGCCACCCACGCCAGGAAACCCTCCTGGACGACGAGCAAAACCTCTGGTGCCAACGCTTGATCAAAGCGCTGTCACCTCACCCGATTTCGGTGGACACCGATGCGCCACTGCACTACCTGCGCGCCTGGGTTGAACCCGCTGTCTGGCAACGGCTGCGGTTGGGATTTTCCCGTTGCCAGGTACTTGAGCTGGATCAACACCCCAGGTTGCTCGACAGTAGCGGCCGCATGAATACCCTGTGGCAAGCAGCCATATGGCGCGCGATCTCGACAACGAACAACGACCCTGAGCGTGTCCCTCTACGAGAAAACTGACCATGTTTTGTGTCCGCAAGATCGAGTTGAACGCAAGCGCCCCCAACTTACCCATTACTCTCATTCCCAAAGAGACGCTCGCTGATTTGGCCCAGGCCGGTCATTTGCTTGAAAACGCCGAGGCGCAAGCACAGGCGCTTATTCTTCAGGCCGAGGTCCAATGTAAGAAGATGCTGGAACAAGCATCCGTGGAGTTTTGGCAGCGAGCCAATGCCCAATTACTGCGCTGGGACCTGGAGCGCCAAGCCATGAGTGACAACGTAGAGCACATCGCGGCGTCCATAACCCAGGCAGCCGTTCGCACCCTTCTCGATGAGGCAACACCCGCTCAACGTATCACCGTCCTGCTCAAACACCTGCTCACCAGCCAAGTGCCTGCGGTCAAAGGATGCTTGCTGTGTAACCCGCAAGACCGGACGGCGGTAGAGCACTGGCTCCACCAGCACAGTTACGTGCCCTGGGCGTTGCGTTGCAAGGACGAGGTCACCGCCCTGGCCCTGATCCTGGAAACCGACGAAGGCGACTTCCATATCGACTGGCAGAGCACACTCGGCACGTTGCTCCCAACCCCGCCCTCATAACGGTTTTGTTCGTCAAGTGGCTGTTTTCTATTTTTCGATAAAAGCGCAGTTGCGGGAACCCGTTACAAAACCGTCGCCACACAAGAGGAATCAATCACTGGAACTGGAGACACCTACCGATGACTTTTGACCCTCGCCTGCAAGGAAGGCTCTACAGCCAACTGGACAGGACCGTAAAACACTTCGAACAGAACCATGCAGACTCTCAAAACCACGAAGAGGCCATGAGCGCTTTATTCGAAGAAAAGCTCAAGCTCTCTTCCGGCATGACTGCCACTTCGACCCTCACACACTTTCTGAACGAAAGAGTCAAAGTGGTCATCAATGGGATTCAGTGACTGGCACGAGCAAATAGCCGGCTGTTCAAGCGGATGTGATCAACTCACCACGCTGTTTGAAACAGACGACGAAATCAATGTCCAGTCCAGCGCGCAGGATGTGTTGCTGCGCGTCCAGTTGACCCGCTCCCCCCCTGATATACGCACATTGCACACTTGGCTGCGTCTGGGCCAGTCAAGCCTTGAGCACTACCAGGGCGCGCTGGCGCAAGCGCCCGCAAGCGGGCAACTGTGGCTGCTCCAACGCCTGCCAGGCCAGTGCAGCCAGCCAACCGTGCTCGCCGCCCTGGAGAGCTTGCTCAACCAACGTGATACCTGGCGCAGCGTATCCGCGCGCCTCACCACGACTGTGCCCCCGCGCAGCATTAAATCGTTGCGGACGCTGACGCACTGAATTCGAGAATTCGCCATGAATAACAACATCTACACACGCACCGGCTTGTGCTGTCTGCTGGCCCTACCTTTTTTGCTGGCGCCGCTGCCAAAGGCTTGGGCAGCCATCCCCGCCGAATGGAAAAACACGGCCTTTGCCTATGAAGCCGAAAATAAGTCCCTGCGCGAAGTGCTCGAAGACTTCGCCCATACCTTTGGTACCCAACTACAAATCGAAGGCCTACTGGAGGGCAGCGTCAAAGGCAAGATACGCGCCAATACCCCGCAGTCATTGCTCGACAGGCTGGGGGTAGAACACCGTTTCCAGTGGTACCTGTACAGCAACACCCTCTATATCAGCACCCTGGACCAGCAAGAATCGGCGCGCCTGGAAGTCTCTTCCGAGACGATTGCCGACCTTAAGCATGCTCTCACCGATATTGGCCTGCTCGATAGCCGCTTCGGTTGGGGTGAGTTGCCCGAGGACGGTGTTGTGCTCGTTTCGGGCCCTCGACACTATATCGAACAGATCAAAAAGTTCAGCAGCCAGCGCCGCTCATTGGATGAAAAACAGAGTGTGCTGAGTTTCCCGCTTAAGTTCGCCAATGCAACGGACCGCCAAGTGGATTATCGCGGCGAGAAGCTCACGATTCCGGGTGTGGCCAGCATTCTACAAGGGTTGCTGGAGCCGCGCGCCAACTCGACCCTCGACAGGCTGAACCAACGCTCCACGTCAAATCCCGCGCCCCTCATGCCGCCCTCCTCCCGATTGAACACCCCTTTACTGGGGCAGATGCTGGGTGCAAACGCTAACGCCGGGCAGATGGACGCGCCTCACACAATCACCCCGCGAGCTCCGACCTCGACCAACAGGATTCGCGTCGAAGCCGATGTGCGCAATAACGCTGTACTGATCTATGACCTGCCGGACCGTCAGGCCATGTACCGCGACCTGATCACTCAACTCGATGTCGCGCGCAAGCTGGTGGAAATCGACGCGATCATTCTCGATATCGAGCGCACGCAATTGCGCGAGTTTGGGGTGAATTGGGGGTTTCAAAACAGCCGGTTCCGCGGCGGCGTCAATATGGCACCGGGTACCTCGTCGCAGGTATCGATTGAAAACCGCGAGCGTTTCTACGCGGATATACGCGCACTGGAAGCGCAGGGACTCGCGAGCATGGTCTCCAACCCCTCCGTACTCACGCTGGAAAACCAACCGGCAGTCATCGACTTCAATCGCACCCAATACCTGACGCCCGGCCGGGAAAATGCAACGATTTTACCGGTCACCGTGGGCACCAGTTTCCAGGTTGTCCCCCGTGTCATCACCAGCCGTGGCAGCCATCAGATTCATCTGGCGGTGGATATTGAGGATGGCAACTTCGACGAAACCAACCTCACCCCCGGCAATCTTGATGTACGCCGGGGCAAGGTCAGCACGCAGGCGGTCATGGCGGAAAAGCGTTCGCTGGTGGTCGGTGGTTTTCACGTCACCGAAAGCAGCGACAAGCGCAATAAAGTGCCGCTGCTGGGCGATATCCCGCTGCTTGGCAATATGCTTTTCTCCTCGACCGAACGGCAGAACAATCGGCGTGAACGCCTGTTCATCCTCACCCCGCGCGTCATTGGTGATCAAGCAGACCCATCACGCTACCTGCCCCAAGCCGAACAGGCCGAATTGCAGGCGGCCCTCGCACCATTGGCGCGGCGCTTTAGCGCTCACGAACCCGAGATCAAGCGCAGCAATATCATCAGTACCCTGGCGCACCTGGTCAGCGGGCAAGTGCCCAAGGCCTTCAAGGAGGCGCCGATACCTCTGGGGCTGGACACATTGTGCAGTACCCGCGACTTGCTCACGCTGAACACCGAGCGCAGCCAATGGTATGCGGGCCCTGAGTTCAACGTGGCAGTGGTGGTACTGCGCAACAACTTCAACCGCCACGTGCGTATCGATGAAAAGGAATGCAGCAACTCGCAGACCCTGGCCGTCAGCGTGTGGCCGCGTGCCTGGCTCAAGCCGGGTGAAGAAGCCGAGGTATTTATCGCCATGCGCCCGGTGGTGAAGGATGAACACCTCAGCGTGCCCCGTCCCTCCTTGATTACTCCAACTCAGAAGGCCACGCCATGAAACACCGCTTACTGTGCGTCACCCTGATCGGTACGGCACTGCTCGTCGCCGGCTGCACGCCTACCTGCAAGGGCGACTCCTGCTCACGCCCTCAATCGAGTAAGGACAAAATGGTGATCTGGTGGCCACCGCAGATGCGCGCCGAGCCTGGCCCATCCGGGGAACGGGCAGACTACCAGACTATATCGCTGGAACGATGAGCCGCCAGGAAATGCCCGACAATCAACGCCAGGTATTTCTGGACAATCTGGTGAGTGGCGCTGCCGCTCACCTGACACTCGCCCCTGGTATCAAGGCCTGTGCACTGCACGCCGGCAAGCGTCCGGGCCTGGCCTTGCACATCGCGCGTGAAGCGTTGCAAGCCGGGCAATTGCGGCGGGTGTTGGAACGACGCTTTGAGCTGGCCGTGCTATTCGACGGCTGTTTTATCTACCTCGACGCTCAGAATGCCCTGGTGATCTGGCACGCGCTGTCGGCATCGCACGAAGCGCTCGACAGAACCCTCAGCCGGATGCTGTCGCTGGCCAATCTCGAAGCCCTGGACGCACGCGCCAGCTGTTGATCAGCGCCGCTCCAACTCCGGCAACTCCAGAGTCTCGCGCTTGGCCTCATCATCGAGCTCACGCAAGGTGCGGTAGATCAGCGCCACAGCCTGCAGGGTTTCGCGAGGAATGCTTGTGCCCAACGCTTTGGTATAGAGCAAGCGGGCCAGCCACACGCATTGGATGACCGGCACCTCGGCGGCCTTCGCCTGCGCAATCAACTGGCGGGCGTCGTCGTCCGTGCCTTTGCTGACCAGCAGCGGAAGCGGCGTCTCGCCGGGGCGGTAATACAGGGCGACAGCAAAGTGGGTCGGGTTGACCACCAGCATATCGGCCTCCTCCAGCTTGCGCAGTTTGACCTTCGGTTCTTCCTGGGCCAACTGATGCGCCAACGCGCGGCGCTGGCCCTTCACATGCGGGTCGCCCTCCATGTCCTTGTACTCTTTGACGAGTTCAACCTGGGTCATGCGCATGCGCTTGGCGAAGAAGTGCTTCTGCAACGTAAAGTCGATGAGGGCCAGTACCAGTAATAACCCAAGACAGGCATGCAGCAGGTAGCGGAACAGCGCAATCAACGCCTGGAGGTAACTTTGCAGATCGCTGTTTGCCAGGTTGATCAACGTCTCAAGAAAGGGCCAGACCACTACGTACACAATCAGCCCCAAGAGAAACGCTTTGGCGATGCTCATCAACAGGTTCATCAGCGACTGGGCAGAAAAAAATTGCTTAAGTTGGCTGACCGGGTTGAGGCGATTGAAATCGAGTTTCAGTGTCTCGGGGGCAAACAGCAATCCGAACTGCATCCAACTGGCGATCAGTTTCGTGGCAATCGTCACACCGGCCATCAGCAGGCCGAATGAGAAAAACACCACTAACCCTTCAAACAGTACTTCTTCCAGAGCCCGCACAAAGGGCTGGTTCAGGCGTGAGATCGGCAGCACCATCAATTGCTGGAAGCGTTGCAAGCTGGTATCGGCGGTGAACAAGGCGATCTCACTGATGGCTGTCAGCACCAGTAACTTGGCCACATCCTGACTTTGAGCGACCTGGCCTTTCTTGCGCTGGTCACGCAGCTTCTTGGCTGACGCCGGGTGCTTTTTTTCCCCCGAGTCACTCATGGCATCGGGGCCTTGAATAAAAGACCCAGCGAATGCTTCAGGTCACTCAACTGACCCATACGACCAACGATCAGGTCCTGCAGCAGCGCAAAGTACAACAGCAGAATACCGATCCCTGCCAGGCACTTGACCGGTGGCGCCAACGTACTCACCTGCAGCTGCTGACTGTAGACCCCCAACAGAGCGATGCCGAACTCCAGCAACAGCAGCACCGCGATAAAGGGCGCAGCGTAGAGCATCATATGCGTGAAGGTGTCGCCAAGCAGGCCGAGAAATACGCTCATGCCATTAGGCGCCGGGAGTGGAAACCACACGGTGGGCGGCCAGATCAGGTAACTGTCCCAGATCACCTGGGTCAACGCGCCTAACCCCAGAGTGGCCATCAACAGAAAAATCGCCAGTTGCTTGAACATATGCCCAATCGGCGTCGCATCCGGCCCCAGCGAAGGGTTGAGCTGACCTCCGGCCAAGGCTCCACGCTGGTTATCCAGCAGCGCGCCCACCGATTCGAACAGCCAGAACGGCATCGCCAACAACACGCCCAGCAGCAACCCCAATGCCACCTCCTTGAGTATCAGCGCACCGAGTATCAGCGCGGAGTAGTCCTGGCCCTCCAACGCCGCATGAATGCCCGGCGCGGGCATCAGTGCCATGACCATCACAAGGACGTGCCTGGGCATGCCACGTATATGCTGGAAACAGAACGCCGCCACCAGGATCCCACAGGGGTAGATACGCGCCATGCCGATAACCAGGCTTGGCAGGTAGTCGAGATAAAGCAGCACAGGCGAGACCTCAGTTCAGGGCCGATCGGCCGATCATTTCGAAGGTCATGTTGATCAGTTGAATCAACTCCATGCCAATCCAACGCCCGGTCAGGATCAGTGTGACCCCGACCGCCACCAGCTTGATGCCAAAGGGTAGCGTCTGGTCTTGTATCTGCATCAGCGCTTGCACCAGGGACGTCAGCACCCCCACCAACACCGCGACAATCAACGGTGGCGCCGACAGCACCACCACCAGCAGCATGCCTTGCTTGAACAGCATGATCGGTTCCATACGCCACTCAGAGATAGGAAAGGAACAGGCTGTCGAGCAAGCGCGACCAGCCCGACACCAACACGAACAACAGCAATTTGAGCGGCAGGGAAATGGTCATCGGCGAGACCATTTGCATGCCCAGCGCCAGCAGCAGGTTGGAGACAATCAGGTCGATCACGATAAAGGGGATATAGATCAGGAAGCCGATCTCGAACCCTGCCTGCAATTGCGACAACACGAACGCAGGAATCAGCAGGATAAGGTCTTCGCGTTGCACCTCCTGCGCCATTTGCTCGGGCCACAGGCGCGCGGTGTTATCCAGCAGATGCGTCAGTACATCCGGATCCACATTGCGCAGCATGAATGCACGCAACGGTTTGATGGCCTCATTGCCCGTCTGCAGAAACATTTGCACGTTACTCATGTCCAGGGGCGAGACCTTGACGCTCTCGGCGATCTCGTAACCCACTGGTGCCATGATGAACAGCGTGGCCGCCAGCGCTATGGCGTTGATGGCCATGCTTGGCGGTACCTGCTGCACACCGATGGCGTTGCGCGTAATCATCAGCACAATGACAATCTTCAAAAACGCTGTGCAGATGATCAACAGCATGGGCAGCAAAGACAACGTCGCCAGAATGACCGCCAGAACTATCGGGTCTAAGCCTTGAAGGATCATCGGCCGAACATCACACGAGACAACTGCAAACCAAGGCGCCCGTCAACTTCTACCAATTGCCCCTCGCCAATGGGCCGGTCGCCGTAAAAAAGACCCGCCATGCCGGGAGCGTAACCGGCAATACCCAGTACCGTGCCGGGCGAGAGGTTACGCAACTCCCCAAGGGTAAGACTCAGCGTTCCACATCGCACATTCAGCGCCATGCTCAACTCATCGAATGGCTCAGGGCCAAATACATCCTCCACAGGTTTATCATCCTCAGGCCCCGAGTGATGGGGTACTGCAAAATCTTCGTCCACGGACGTGTCCTCGATAGAAGTAAGCGTCAGACACAACGGTCCGGTGTCATCGTCAATGCAGCCATGCAACCGCTGCCCGCCAAGCTGCACGTAGCCGTTGCCCCGGACTGAAAAAAAACTCGGGCCAAGTAGCAGCACATCACCGGTGCGCAGGTTGCGCGCCTGCGCAATCTGTAACGGAACGCGCCCCAGTGTCACGGCAATTGCCAGGTGAAACGACGCCGGCAACGCAGCAGCGGTGGCGCGCCAGGGCCCTGCCTCGCACAACGCCAGGAAGCTTTCGGGAGCCAGCCACATGTAACCTTCGATTTGGGACGACCCCAGGGTTACGTTGACCCGGCAGCCAAACCCCTTGGGTCGATCAGTTTCCAGCAAGCGCACGTAGCCCAGCAGCGCCCGCACCTGGGGACTCATGTGGTGCTGGTACAACGCCCAGAACCACGATTCAGGATCGTTGCCGGACTGGGCCAGGGTCACCGGGCATTCGCCCAACAGACTGAGCAAAGGCCCTGCTTCAGCCAACGCCAGGACGCCACACTCCGTCTCAAAGCAGACCGCCTGGCCCCCGTCAGGGGCACGCCCGGGCTCAAGCAGCAACTCGCCGTCCTGCCCGGCGACCTGAAACGGCAAGCGCAAACCGCGCCCCAGTCGACGGCGTGCGGCAACTGTATCGCCATTAATCAAGGGAAATGTCAGCAGCGGCATCAGCATGCGCAACCGACGCAGGGCAGACGCAGGCTCACTGGCAGCCCCAGCGCTCCTGCGAATCGATCCTCACACTGTTGGCGTACACCGTTGAGCCAACGCGCCGTCTCGTTCTGTTCCGCCTCCAGCTCGATCGCCCAGGCGCCTTGTTCACGGCGCACGCTGGCGTTGATCCGTCCCAGCCGGGGCAAGTACAACACCGCCTGCAACGGCCACTGCGAAGCGGCCTGTATACGAGGCGCCAGTTGTTCGGCAAGTGCCTCGATCAGGGTTATACCGGCCGACGCCTTCTTGCCCGATAAGGAAGCCCCCGCCCCAGCGCCGCCAACGTCTTCTGTATACAGCTGAGCGAATAATCTCCCGAATTCCATGGACACTCCTCCCGTGGCCCCCCGCTCACGCTCATCCTGCGGCTCACGCCGGCGCGGCCCGTCAGTGGGTTTATTTGAAACCTGGGTCATATCGGCTCCTGAGCAAGTAAAAGGGATAACTCCTGAAGTTTTTCCACCTGCCGGAGGCACTCGGTAACCTGTTTCTGGGCGCTGCCAACACGGCTGTCCCTTTCACCCTGCTGGCTGCGCAATGCCTCCAGCTGGTTCAGCTCCCGCTGGGTACTGGCACATAGGGAGCGCTCCTGCGCGCCCCAGGACTTCAAGGCCTTCAGGGTCAAAACCTGGCCTTGGTGCTGGCTGAGCAATTGAGCACTTTGTCTGGCCTCCTCCTGCTGAGTCTGCTCAAGCGCATCCTTTGCCTGCTGGATGTGTGCGAGCAGGCTCTGCTGGGCGCGCTTCGCCTCACGCAGCGCGCGCTCGGCCCGGTCTGCTCGATGCCTGCGCAGGCGCCGCAGCGTCTCGACCTCACCGAGAAGCACATCAGAATGGGACATGGGACGTCAGATCCTTAAGCTGCTCCAGCGTCGTCAACATCGGCGTCGGCTCACGCAGGTCCTGGCGCAGGAAACCATCGATCGCCTGACGACTGTCTACCGCCAAATCGGTCAGGGCATCGCTGCCGGGTTGGTACTCCCCCAGCTTGAGCATCAGCTCAATCTGCTGATACGCCGACAACAAACGTCGCAACGCCGTACCCGCCTGGATATCCGCAGGCTCTGCGACGTTGCTCAAGATCCGTGAAAGGCTCGCCAACACATCCACCGCCGGGTAGTGCCCACGCTCGGCCAATTTGCGTGACAGCACGATATGCCCATCGAGCAGCGAGCGAACCTCATCGGCTACCGGATCGTTCATGGAGTCCTGCTCAATCAGCACCGTATAGATCGCCGTGATCACGCCGTCACGCGTCAACCCGGCACGCTCCACCAGCCGTGGTAACAGGCTGTAGACCGACGGCGGCAAACCTCCGCGCCCCAAGGGTTCGCCGGCGGCCAGGCCGATTTCGCGCTGGGCCCTGGCGAAGCGGGTCAGGGAGTCAATCAACAGCAATACCCGTTTCCCCTTGCGCCGAAACCCTTCCGCCAAGGCGGTGGCCGTGAACGCGGCACGGGCGCGCTCCATGCTGGATCGGTCGGAGGTGGCACACACCAGCACTGCTTTGGCGCGCAGCTGTTCATCCAGCTCATGGTCGAGAAACTCACGCAGCTCCCGCCCCCGCTCGCCGATCAGGCCGAACACGATGACATCGCACTCGACGTTACGAGCGATCTCGGCCAGCAAGGTGGTCTTGCCGCAGCCGGCGCCGGCGAACAGACCCACACGCTGACCCTCGCCGAGTGTCAGCAACCCATCGATCGAACGCACGCCTGTGGCCAGCGCTCGGTTGATCCGCGGCCGATCGGTGGGCAACGGTGCTTCACACAACACCGCGCTGGTATCCGGCAGGTCAGCCTCGACAAACGCACTCACGCCCTGCCCCGTAATCGACCGTCCGAAACCATCCAGCACCTGACCCAACAGTGCCTCGCTGACCTGCACGCGATGCGATACCCCAAGGCGCTCCACCCCGGCACCGACGCCCACGCCCTCCAAATTACCCAGGGCACTGAGCACCGCGTCCTGCTGATCGAAGCCGATGATCTCGGCGAGCATGTAGTCGCCCGGTTTTTTTTCCACCTGACACAAGTCACCGATACGCGCCTGGGGCAACCGGCACTGCAGCAGCATGCCGTTTACGCGCTGGATTCGGCCGCGCATCGTCACCGGCGCAAAGCTGGCCAGTGACTGGGCCTGGCGCTGCTGCCAGGCCTGGAGACGGGCTTGCAGCTCTGCACTCACCAGTGCACCTCGTAACGCTGTTCACCCTCGAAGACCACCTTGCCGTTTTCGATCAGCACCAGTCGCAGCCCCTCCACTTCGTCCCCCAAAAACAGTCGGCCGCCCTCTTCCAGCACCACATGGCCGTTCGGTCCACCGACGATCTGCACAATCCTGAACGGCAGTTCGCGATTGTGCACACGCACACGGCTGATCACCGGCACCGTGCTGTGAAATTGCTCACCAAAACGGCTGAGCATGCGCGCTACCAGTTCCACCTCGTCCTGGGAGACATCCCCACTGAGCGCGACCTGGTCATTAATCAGTTGCAAGGTCACCCGCTGACTCAACTCACGCTCCTTGAGCATCTTCAACAACTGCTGGCGGACCTCAAAAGACGAGGCCAATTCCTGCTTCTGAACCACGGGCGGTATCAGAGAAGCCTGTACCTCACGCTCCCCTGTGGAGATCATGCCCACTCCCACAAGGATTGCCGTTACCACCAACACCAGGCTGATGAGGCGCTTTTGCTGCAAGTGCGAGATTGACGATAACGTCATCGTTTGCGCAGATTCATGGGGCGTTGGCGGCGATACCGCCTCAGGGGCGACCAGCTGCTGGGGCCAAGGCTGCTCCGCCAAGGTGACGCACAGACGCACCCCCCCCAGTGAAAACGTTGTGTTCAGCGCCAGGCTAGTGATCTGCGCCAGTACCCGGCCTTCGGCGTCTCGCAACAGCCCGGCTTCGGCCTGCACTAACCAGTTGGCGCAGATAAACTGCAGGCGCGCATGCTGCTCGACGACTCCCGGGTCATTCAACACCAGGTCTGCTTCCGGGTGAGCGCCAATGCTCCACTGCTCCCCAAACAACGGCAACGCGGCGCCCTGGCGCAGACCATCAAGCACCCTCAGCTCAAACATCATCGAAACCTCCACGCTGGCCATGGCCAAATGCTCATGCCGCCGCACCACGCATCAGTTCGTCCTGCCCCAGGTCAATGCGCCCCAGCACTTTGACCTTCGCGGAGCTTCCCAACTCGGCAAACGACAGCACCGGGACATGATTGAACTCTTCCAGCAGCAAGGTACGCAGGGGGCTACGCAGGTCCTGCGCGACCAACAGCACACTCTTGGTCTTGGCCCGCAAGGGAAAGGCCTGGTTGAGCAGGTTGATCAACGCAGCGCTGTGGTCGTCGTCAAGCGCGAAAAACACCCCGGTCTGGGTCTGGCGCAGTGCCTCGCGCAGGACGTTTTCAGTTTGCGGTGACAGCAGCCAGGCATGCAGGCCGTCGGCCTCGCTGTACTGGTGGAAAATCTGCGCCTTGAGCGCAATACGCGCGTAGTCGGCCAGGGCTTCGGGTTCACGCTCATGCTGGCCATATTCGATCAGCGATTCGACAATCAGCCGCACGGCCCGCAGCGGCACCCCTTCGCTGGCCAAGCGTTGCAACACCGCCGAAAAACGCGACAGCGGCATGATTCGCTGCAGTTCCTGCACCAGTTCCGGCTGGTTGTGCTCCAGCCAGCTGAGGATCGACTTGCTCTCCTGGATCCCCAGGAACTGCGGCGCGCTGAGCATCATGGCCTGCTTCATGCGTTCGATGATCAGACTTGTCGCAGTGAAGCGCTCCAATTGCGGGTCATCGAGCAGTGGATCATCCGGGGCCAGCCAGACCCAACGCTGTTCATCACGCTCAGCCAGCCCAGGCATTCCGTGCTCAGGTTCAACCATCAACGCGTTACGCTCAACGGCCAGATGGTTGACAATCGATGCCTTGACCATCGGCACTTCATACACACAGAAACGCATTTCGTCGCCGGCCAGCACGTCATCGAGTTCGACTTCGAATGGCGGCAGGGTCAGGCCTATGTTGGTAACCAACGCATTTCGGACCTGGCGAATCCCATGAATAAGCTCCGTCATCTCAGGCGCCCCACGCATAACCGGGGAGAACTGCAACAGGTAGGGGCGCGACGGATCAAACCCGCGCAAGTCCTCGCTTCCGTTATCTTCGGCACGAACGACGTCGGCCGTTTCGGACGCGGGCTCCGCTTCTCGTTGACGCTGGCGCAGCAGGTAATACCCGAGGGAGCCGGTTATCAGCGAAATAAGGACAAATACCCCGGTAGGCATACCGGGCACTATCGCAAACGCGAGCATCCCCACCGAAGCGATCATCCAGCTCTTGGGCTCGCTGGTCATTTGCCGTGCAATTTCGGCGCCCATGTTACTGACACCCTTGCGTCCCTCCGGCGCCACGCGGGTGATGATCATGCCGGCAGTCAGGGAGATCAGCAGCGCCGGAATCTGCGCAATCAGGCCATCGCCGATGGTCAGCACCGAATACAACGCCATCGAATCGGCAGCACTCAAACCGTGCTGAAACATGCCTGTAGAGAAACCACCCAACAGGTTGACCACGACGATGATCAACCCCGCGATAGCGTCTCCCTTGACGAACTTCATGGCCCCATCCATGGCGCCGAACAATTGGCTCTCACGAGACAACTGCTCGCGCTTGTCCCGCGCTTGCGTGCCGTCAATCAGGCCGGCACGCAAATCGCTGTCGATGGACATCTGCTTGCCTGGCATCGCATCCAGACTGAAGCGCGCCGCGACCTCGGCAACCCGTTCCGAGCCTTTGGTGATCACCAGGAAGTTGACCAATGTCAGGATCAGGAAAATCACCATCCCCACCGCCAGATTGCCTCCGACCACAAAATTGCCGAAGGCTTCGACGATGTCACCGGCGTCTTGCTCCAGCAGGATCAGACGCGTGGTTGCAATCGACAGGGCCAGACGAAACATGGTGGTCAACAACAGGATCGACGGGAACGACGAAAACGCCAGGGGACCCGGCAGGTAAAGTGCAAGAACGATCAGCAGACACGAAATGCAAATATTGAGGGCGATCAGAATATCCACCAGCCAGGTGGGCAGCGGCACGATAAAGATAAAGATGATGGCCATGACCACCACGGCACCCAATACTTCGGCGCGCTGTGCCACTTTGAGCAGCACACGGTTGATGGCCGACAGAGCGGTCACGTCATGGTCCTCGGCCCGCGGGCAAACCGTGTGGCCCCGCGCAAGTGCCGGTCCAGCTCATCCACCACGATCACCAGCCGAGCCAGGGTCTCCCGGCGTACTTGACTGTCAGACCACCAGGCCAAGGGCAACTGCTGGAACAACGGGTAAAGCACTTGGAGGGCGCCCCGTTGCTTCTGGGACTGACCACCACCCAGATCATTCCCCAGGCGCAGGGCCTCAGTAGTCTCGATGCCGCTGCCGGCGTACGCCAGCACACGCTGCAACAGGCCTACTGCGTCATGCTCGATGCCCAAGCGCTTAATCACCTCACTGCAACCCGCTAACACTGTGCTCAACTGCTTGCAGCTTTGCAGCCCCAGCAGCAAAGTGCGCAACAACGGCGTGGGCATTGACGTCTCCAGGACCGCAAGGTTATCCGCCAAAGCCTTACTCATCGCATTGAGCCCAATGTGAAGCCGCTCGCTACCGTACACACCCAGCAACGCCTGCATCATCGTCGTCAGGGACTGGCGCGGGGCCACGCTCGCGTAATACAGCACACGCAGCGCCTGGCGTTCCTGCGGGTCAACCCCAGCCCCCTGCAAGGCCACGGCAATGTTCAGGCCTGCCTGGATTTGCCCTTTGAAACGGACTTCAAGCCTGGCAATGGCATCGCGTGCCAACGCGGCCTCGGACTGACGTACCTCGCTGTCTGCCTGAGCCTCCACATGCTTGAGCACCACATACGCACATGCCGGGTCCCCTCCCGCCAGGGCCAGCAATTTTTCGACACTAGGTCTGCGCAGCAATTGCATTCTGATGCGTAGTGAAACGGAAGCCAGGGTCGCCTGGGCCGGATAGCCCAACTGATCATAAAGCTGCAAAAACTGCTCGGTTGGAGGCACGCGCACCCCCACCTTCCGCTTCTTCAACTCCTGACTGTTTGACGTCACCTCCTGGCTGAACAGATCGGCAAGCTCATCAACGCCCTTCGCGGACGCAGGCGCTGAGGTATGGCTAACAACTGCTTGATCCAAAGGGCGGACTGCTTGCACATCGTTGTGGGGTTCAACTTTCATGGACACGCCAGTACAGGAAGAGTGTGTACCTGTGTGGCAACGCCCTCCCATACGGTTCCATCAAAATTCGCTCGCACAACGAATTTGAAAAAACTTGCAAAAGCCCTCGGCGCTCCGTGCAAGTCACTGCGCAAAAATGCACCAACTAAAAATATTTATATATATAAATCATGAACTTATGTGTTTTTTAAGCTTGGCACAGGGAGTGCTAAAGGGTCCTGTCGACACCCGTTCGACTGCGTCTACCCTAAGGAAAAAAAACATGAATCTCCCTATTGAAGCTATAGCTCACCTCGTTGGCAGCTCGCCTCAATTCATGCTTCACCTGACAGATGACCAGCAAAAAAAACTTCGACGTTTCATTCACAAACGCGTACTCAACCCAGAAGACGCGGATGATCTTCTGCAACTCACGTACCTGGAAGCCTGGCGCAACCGCGAGCGTTTCTGCGGTAATGCGTCACTCAGCACCTGGATGTGCGGCATCGCACAGAACCTGATTCGCAATCACTTCAGGCGCATGTATGCCAAACCCGTGCATTGCGAGTTTGATGAGTCGTTGTGGCATGGTCAGGAAGAAAACAACAACCTGGATTGGGAGTTTGAGATCAACCGCCGCCTGGAGAACACCCTGAGCGCCATCGATCACCTGCCGACGGAAATGCGCAAGACGATGTATGCCTCGCTGGAAACCGACGGCAGCTACCAGGACACGGCCGACGTATTGGACATCCCTATCGGCACCGTTCGTTCACGACTGTCGCGGGCACGCGAGCAGCTCAAGCGCGCCACCCAGAACCCGTTTAGACCGTAAACCCGGCTAGCTGGCCAAGCGTTGGGCGGCAGGGATATCTGCCCAACCGAATCAGACCTTTGCGTGCGAGCCGTGAACAGCACTCCAAGTGCCCCAGCAGCACTGCACCGATCCGGCCGGCACCGAACATCATTTTTCGAGAAGGAAGACTCTCCCGTCAGGGAGTTAACGACCACCCGGGCGTCCCTTCACTGGAGAAGTGAATCAGGAACCACTCGTCGCCAAACCCGGTCGTTTCCGTTAAACAATTGAAAGCGTAGATAAAAACTAAAAATAAATGCTTGACGCTTTCCCGTTCTACGCGAATAATGCGCGCCACTTGGCTACATAGCTCAGTTGGTTAGAGCATAGCATTCATAATGCTGGGGTCCGGGGTTCAAGTCCCTGTGTAGCCACCAAGTACCGATCCATAGATGTCTACAGCAGTCTATGAATCACCTCAAGAAGCCCGCCTAGTGCGGGCTTTCTTGTTTCTGGCTGTCCACCTCTATCTACCCCTATCCTTCCCCACCGTGTATGCCCACGTGTATGCTTCATAAATAATTGAACTGAAGGCATACAAGGATGAAACGCACCGGCATCAAGCGGCGCCCTCTCGCTGACACTACACTTTCCAGCCTGGAGCCTGAGGCAGGGGCATACCGCGAACTAGACAGCCCAGGGCTGTATTTCAGGGTAAAGCCAAACGGCCAAAAGTCCTGGGAATTACGCTACAAGAAACCGGACGGCAAATGGTCATGGCTTGGTCTTGGCGGCTACCCGGAAGTGGGCGGCGCTTTCGCTCGGCAGAAAGCAGCTGATCTACGCGCAGACGCATCGGAAGGTAAGAATCCGATCACCTCCAAGAAAGCTCGCCAAGCTGCCGAGATCGACGCGGCCAACGACACCTTTGAAGCATTGGCAAGGGAGTGGCACACGTCTCGCCTGAGCGGCTGGGATGCTGGTACGGCCAAAAGAATACTCGGCGCACTCGAACGCCATGTATTCCCCTCGCTCGGTAAACGTCCCTACACCTCAATCATGTCGATGGAGTGGATGGAGCTATTGAGAGGGCTTGAACGTCAGGGGATTCTGGAACAGATGAGCCGTGTGAGGGCCTACTGCAAAGATATCTATGACCTGGCTCGCGTAACAGGCAGAGCCGTCAACAACCCGTTGGAGGGTGTGCATAAATTTCTCTCCTCGGGAAAGGCAGAGAACTACGCCCACGTCTCCCCCGATGAGCTTCCGGGGTTACTTCGAGCGATACGCTCCTACCCCCACTCCAAAGATGTTCAGCTCGGCCTGAGGCTGTTGACCCTGATGGCTGTACGCCCCAGCGAACTCCGAGAAGCACAATGGGTAGAGTTCGATTTCGACAAGAAGCTCTGGACCGTTCCAGTCGAGCGCAAGGGTCGCAAGAAAGGTCGTGAGCACCTGGTGCCACTATGCACTCAAGCAATCGAAGCACTATTGGCGCTTCGGCAACTCACCGGCGCTTACCCACTCCTGTTTCCCGGTAGAAGCGACCGCACTAAACCCCGCAGCGATACCGTATTCCTAATGGCACTCAGACGCCTTGGTTACGAAGGGCGCCAGACCGGCCATGGCTTCCGCCACATCGCCAGCACCATCCTCAACGAGCACGGCTATCCTGCTGACCACATCGAGGCCCAGCTCAGCCACAAGGCGCAAGGTGTTCGAGGGATTTACAACAAGGCTCAGTACCTTGAGCAACGCACACAGATGATGCAGTGGTACGCCGATCACCTTGATTCACTAGAGGCAAACAATGTGGTGCAGGCCCAATTTGGAAAGGCAGTGTGAGAGCACTTACCCTGCCCCCCTCTAAATCCGGTGTAACGCGTGTTACTCGTGTAACGCCACTCGCCAAGTACCCGAATTCATTGGCTTTCACACCCGTTACACAGTTCAGCAGCTTAACGTACATCCGATGTAACGCTGCCCCTGCGTGTAACGCCAAAGTCAGTACACGCCTGCTGCGGGCAAGCGGTCTAAGCCTATGCCTAGAAAACGGCTTTCGCTGGTTACTCGCTTTGAATGCAGGGCGCGGGACTCCCCGTTACACGGTGCCTGAGACAGCTGCCAATGACTGATCACCAACCCATTTTGCATTTGGCGTTAAGCCGGGGCCTGTTCAGTTATCTCTCAGAGCAACCGCTCTATGACGTCTGCCGTGGGCAGGTCGATGACGCCTGCCGCTTGATCGACCAATGCTGCCTGCGCATTCATGGTGACGGTATCAACAAAGATCTCGCCAGCATGTGCATTCAGACGACGATCCATGAGGAGACAATTTTTCAGTATGCCTCCACCGATACCAAGGCACGCCTCGCGCATTGGGTCCGCATGTACAGCAATTGCTACTCAGCATCAGAACGCGATGCTCATTCTGCGTACATCATGGCTTGTGCCGTAAAAGCGCTGGAGGCGATAGCCAGCTGGATGCACACAGCCGACCAAGAGGCTTGGTCTCATGTCTCCGAACCTCCCACCGACTGGCCCAAGGATCTCTACTGCCAATTCGTAGAGATGCAGGTCGATCCGAACACGCGCATTGAGGCGCTTGATCAGTACGTTCTCTACTTGGAACCGATCACGTCCCTACCCTGCCTTACCGCAGATGAACTGAGACCTATCGCCCACCGCGCGATTAAGAATGCCACCCGCAAAATCGGCGGCATCATCAGCGGTATGGCGCGTAACGAGGAGATTAGCGTTCGAGACGCCGCAATTGTTAAACAGGGACGTCACTACCGCGCAGCGGGGATGTCCAAACGCAACGTTGCAACGAAGGTACATGCCTGGCTACAGCGTGAGGTCGCCAAACCTCCAAAACAACGGCCTGATTGGATTGCACTTGAAACCGAAAAAAACCTAACTCGCAAAAGCGTTGAGACCATTCTCAAACGCAACTTAGTGCTGTAGCTAAAATTTCAATTGGTTTTCAATTGGAAGTGAACTGCTCACCGACGCTACATTTATAGACCATTGCTCTCGCCAGTCCAAATCAATCGAGAGCAATACCAATGACAAAGAACATCGCCCACCAGTCTGCTCCAATCTTCCCAAGTTTTGCCATCCCCTTCGACTCCACCAGCGCCGTACCAGGCTTAGCCGCTCCATTTGACCCCGCTACCACCCTCATCAGAATGCCACGTCTTGAAATCGTTACAGGATACAAACGCTCGACGATCTACAAGCTTATGCAGTGCCCTGATAGTGGTTTCCCGCAGCCGGTCAAATTGAGCAACAGCACCGCGCGCGGCGCACCTGTTGCCTGGGTCCTTTCCGAAGTTCAAAGCTGGGTTAAAAGCCGCATCGAAGCACGCGACCGGGTGGAAGCATGAAAAAGCGAGTCGCCAACAAGGCCATTTTGCAGCCCTTTTCTGTACTCAGAAAAGTGGGGTTCTCATCACGAGGTATGCAGCGCTTTGAGCGCCACCGCACAGAGCAAAAACGCCTTAACCGGGACGTGATGGTAATGAGGTGGGCAGATGGCACCTGGTGCGCACTGTCAGTTCCCTGCCAAGCACCCCGAGCAATCATCGTCGACGAAGGCCAACAAATAGACGCCTACGAAGATGCACGCGCTTGCCTAGATAGCGACTTCTTGCCCTTTGTGTCCCTGAGCTGGGAAGTCCATGCCTGAAATGAAAACGCCCCCGGCGGCAACCGGAGGCGTTGAGGTAAATCTACATGCCTGATCAATTTATGCCCCATCGAAAAAATCCGCAAGTGATCCGCACAGTTGCACTTTCAAAAAACGGACGTTACTCTCTGACCGTCGCTGCAAATTCAGCGACCGGGTGTAGGAACCCGCAAAGGTACAGGCGCACCAGCGCCCAATTCACAATTGCAGGCGTTTTTTTCCGCCTGCAATCAAGTGTCATGGCGGCTGTGTGCGGGCAGGCTTCGGCCTGGCCGGGTTCCTGTATCTCCGGTATTCCTACCCCGCACATAGCTGCCACCCAATCCCGTAGGAAGGATCGTGGCAGTTCTCAAAAAGATATGGGAGCTCCACACATGCACGCCATCAATCCGTCCAAAATTCGCGCCGCCGCTCATCGAGCAATGGCTCTCGCCGCTTTACACGCCAACTCCAGCCTCGCTACACGCCTCTCCCGTTACAACGCCCATATGTCCAAAGCTCGCGCCCTGGAAGTCGCAGGGGGTGCCCAATGAGCATGCTCCCAGGCTTTGCACTGCCCGAGGATCTCCTCTGCGTCAGCCAAGACGCCGAAGCCGGTCTGCCTATCGACGCCATCACCTGCGCCCTCGACCGTGCCGACTCCGTTCTCATGCTACTGGAAGACCACTTAGACGGGGATAAACCCCTGCTCTCCAACCGCGTGCTGTCGTCCGTTATTTGGGATGTGCGCGGCACCTTGGGCTTGATCAAAACACTCACCATGTACGGTGATGCCTCCTCTGTGCCGATGGGCCAGAAAGGCGGTGCGCTGTGACCCACTCCAGCACGCGTGGACGCTCAGAGTTCTCCCCTGCCAACGGTAACGGCCAAAACCTGTTTCGGGTGAATGCCGGTATCCCGCTGGAAGACGCACTTGAAGCCGTCTCCCAAATTCTGCACCACGCCAATCAACTGATCCTCGACGCCGCCATCAGCGATGCGGGCGAGCGTTTTAGTTGGCCTGCGTTCTACCTCGGCGAGATGGCCAAAGCGCTGATCGACGACGTGAACGAGGCGTTGCTTGAGTCGAGGACCGCCCTATGACTCAACGCACCGGCAACACCTCAAAACGCCCCAGCTTTGCCGACGTAAAAAGCGTTGCCCTGAAGCACATCGACCGTGTGCTTGCGCATTGGCTGCCGAACGGCAAACGCGTCGATGGTGGCAAGGAATACACCGCACCAAACCCGACGCGCACGGACAAACGTGCAGGCTCACTCAAGGTCAATTTGAGCAAAGGCACCTGGGCGGATTTCGCCACCGGTGATAAGGGCGGCGACCTGATCGATCTGGTGCGCTACATCGACGGCGGCACGGACGTTGATGCCTGCAAAAAGCTGGCGGATCTGCTCAGTGTTTCCGCTGGCTCTGCGACTGCCAAAAGCGCAACGGTCAAAAGCGCAACGCCGGAGTGGATTGCGATTGAACCGATCCCGGCCGAGGCCATGAATAAGTGTCCAACCAAACACCGGCAACACGGTGTTCCGTCCAAAGTGTGGATCTATCGCGATGCTCAGGGCCAGCCGGTCATGGCGCTGTATCGCTTCGACCTGGGTCCCGATGAAGACGGCAAGCCGCGAAAGGTTTTCGCACCGTTGACCTGGTGCAAGCGCTCCGATGGGCAAACCACGCAATGGCGCTGGCAAGGATTGCTGGAGCCTCGGCCACTGCTGCGCCTGGATGAGCTGGCACAGCGCGCCGATGCGCCTGTGGTGCTGTGTGAAGGCGAAAAGGCTGCTGATGCCGCCGCTGAACTGATGCCCGACCATGTAGCCACGTGCTGGCCGAACGGCTCCAACTCTTGGCACAAGGCCGACCTGACGCCACTCAAAGGGCGCACGGTGGTGCTATGGCCGGATAACGATGCCAGCGGGAAGACCTGCATGGGCGCCATCGAGCTCAAGTTGATTGAGCTGGGCGTCGCTTCGGTACAACGAATCTCGCTCGACGTGTTCAAGCTCAAGCCCAGCAGCAAAGGCGGAAAGCCCACGCTCATCAAGGGTGGAAAATGGGCAGACGGCGACGATGCAGCGGATGCGTTAGCCAAAGGCTGGACCGCTGGCCACGTAGCCGAGCTGGTGCGCAGCGGTGAGTTTTTCGGCGGTGCCGCTGAGCCCACTGAGCCTCAAGAACAGCAGGCCAAGGCTCTCACCAAACGTCCTGCGAAATCGAAAAATGACCTGTTGCCGGGCGGCTTTCGCCTGACGTCTGAAGGGGTGTTTTATTCCGGCGATGATGGCGAGGCGCGTCCTGTGTGTTCGCCTCTCGAAATCATCGCTCGCACTCGTGACGACAAGGGCCACAACTGGGGTTTATTGGTCGAATTCGACGACCCGGACGGCGCCAAAAAGCGCTGGAACATCCCGGCCCGGACCATGACCGGCGACTTCGGCAAGGACGTACTTGGTCCACTGGTAGACATGGGCCTGCGCCTCGCGGGAAGCCGATCCGGGCGCAACGCACGCAATGACCTGCAGAGTTATCTCGGCGGCTTCGACAGCGCACAGCGCGCACGTTTGGTGACGCGTTTGGGCTGGCACGACAATGCGTTTCTATTGCCCGAACAACAGATCGGCTCTCACGCCGAACACCTGCATTTTTATGAAGCAGGAGCCCAGTTGCCACCAATCAGCGAGGCGGGCTCCCTGGAGCAATGGCAGCAGCAAATTGGCGCGCTGTGCGTTGGCAACCACCGTTTGGCGTTTGTCGTCTCTGTGGCCTTTGCAGGCCCGCTGTTGAACCTGCTAGGACACGAGTCGGGCGGCTTCCACCTGTATGGCGACAGCTCCGGCGGCAAGACCACCCACTTGCAGGTCGCTGCCTCGGTCTATGGCGGGCCCCGTCTGGTGCGTTCGTGGCGCTCGACAGATAACGCTTTGGAGTCCATCGCCGCTGCGCACTCAGACGGCCTCCTGGTACTGGATGAAATCGGCATGTGCGACCCGCGCATTATCGGCGAGACGGTGTACATGCTCGGCAATGGCACCGGCAAAGCCCGGGCGAATGATCGAGGACAAGCGGGCCGACAGGTGCAGGAGTGGCGCTTGCTGTTTCTCTCGACCGGCGAGAAGACGTTGGCGCAGCACATGGCGGATGCCAACAAGGAGCTGAAAGCCGGTATGGAGGTGCGCATGCTCGCCGTGCCTGCGGACGCCAGTAAAGGCCTCGGCATGTTCGACGTGCTGAACGGTTTTGAGGATGCAGCCGCCCTCTCCGATGCGCTCAAGGCGCGTGTAGCGAAATACTACGGCACACCCCTCACCGCCTTCCTCCGCGCGCTGTGTGCGCCTGGAGAAATGCTCAGGTGGTCGGTGATCGTTCGCCACACGGTGGAGCAGTTCATCACCCAAAACCTGCCCGCGTCGGCCAGTGGTCAGGCGCAACGCGCAGCCCTTCGCTTTGGCCTAGCAGCAGCGGCCGGAGAGTTGGCCACCGCCTTCGGCGTCACCGGCTGGCCGGATGGCACGGCCACAACCGCCGCACGAGTATGTCTGCATGCGTGGCTGGCCGAACGTGGCGGCGCCGGTAATTTCGAGGGCGATGCGATTTTGGCGCGGCTGAGACAGGTCATCGAGCGCTTTGGTGAAAGCCGCTTCACCCGCTGGGAATCTGCCGCCGCCAAGATCGATGAGCACGGCCCACGTACGATTGATCGGTTGGGCTTTCGCAAGACGATGGAACACGGCATGGGCGACGCCCTTCACACCACCAACACCTACTACGTGCTGCCGGAAGCATGGCGTTCCGAGATCTTCCGAGGCATGAACCTCAGTGCGGTCAACAAAGAGCTTTTGCGAAGGGGTGTTCTAGAGCCTGGAAAGGACGGCAAAGCCTCAACCGCAGTGCGACTACCCGGACTGGGCTTGCAGCGCTGCTATGTGGTTGTCGCAGTGCCAGAACAAGGTGATCACGGTGCCAAGGCGGCCTAACAGGGCTGCACCATGAGGAGTGCAGGCTCACCTTGGCCTGGCCCGCCAACGAAAAAAACCAATCAATCTTTCGCCTTTAGGAACGCAACATGAACCAGCTAAAACAGCAACAAGCCGCATTAATTCAAGAACTGGAAACATTGGAAGAAAGCCTGCCACAACTAGAGGCCGAATGGCGCAATGCACCCAGCGGATTCAGTGCGAATGGCAACGTAATTGGAAGCCCTAAAAGCCGCGAGGCTATGGAAAAATTATCAAGCGTCAAAGCCCGCATAGATCTGATTCCCCGTGAGCTGGCATCAATTGATAGCAAGCTTCAACACCTGGATAGGCTGGAAAAAATTGGTCAGGTCAAAGCTGACGCTATTCAAGCGATGACCGATGCAACCGTTGAAGTCGAAGCGCTGGAACGGAAAAAATCGCACCTGAACGGCAGGTTTCAGACAATTCAATCAGAAGCCGATCAAGCCCTGGAAAAGGCACAACAAGCCGAGCGCGATGCTGCAACGTCCTACGCCAAATGCCTCGCAAGCGGTGATGTCGAAGGGGAAAAATCAGCAAGCGGCGAAATGCAAAAGGCCGCTAAGCAGCTGGCAACAACGGACGAGCAGGTCAGGAGGCAAGACCTGATCCTCGGTGCCCTGCAAGTCGAGCTTGATACTCTTGAGGCTCAAATCACGAATGCTCGCCAACGTTGCGATGAAGCCAAGGCGACAGCATTGAGCGCGGTTGGGTTTGCATTGGATGAGGAGTGGAACACGGCGACCGAGCAACTGCTTGCTGTAGGCTCTCGGATACTTGCCATCAGCTACCTAAAGGGCGGAATGGGCGATGCCTTGTCTGGACTTGAGGTGCCTCGATTCGGCCCCTTCCATTCGAGGCTTGAACGCTCCGATTTGGCCGCGGTCGCCCGGAACATCTCTCTTGAAGACTTACTCACCGCATAACCCCGAATCAGCCCGCCCTCGCGGGCTGTTTACGCGTCCCAATATCGTGCATCACCTGGTGCAGACATAGAACGACAATCCACATGTAAATAAGCAGTTGCGTGGAGTCCATGCCTAATGAATGCGCCTTCACATGCCAAGCGCGCCCCAGCAGAGAGCGCGCACTCCCGAAAAGGTCGAAATCGGCCAAAGGCAGACACTTGGTGTGCCTAAGTTGAGGCCTTGCTGAGATTTTTTACCCGGCATTCCTGTGCTAAGGTACGCAGCGAAGTACTGATAGTTGCCATACACATCGAAAGTTCTTCAACATGAAAAGAAAATCACAGAAAGCGAGATCTAGAAATGCGGCGAGACAAACAAGTTTTATCGGTAAAAGTCGATAACTTTAAATCGCTGATAGACTTTGAACTCGATATTTCGGAGTTCACATGCCTAGTAGGCTACAACGGCGCCGGAAAAAGCACAATTCTCCAGTTATTTGATTTCATTGCGAGCTTATTTCAAGGCTCAACAGAGCGCTGGCTAAAGATGCGCAACTGGAAATCTGCCGATTTGACATTCAAGCCTAGTCGAAAACAATCTATATCGCTTAGGCTTATATTTCGTATAGAAAATAATTATTACTTTTGGATTGCCAGGTTCAATCGCACGAAACTGGCTTGCACGTACGAACATATTAGTCGTTCAGAAGAATCAAATGTAGTAGAGCTCTATGACGCAACTGATAAAGGCTATCGCCTTTATGGGGGCGAAACTAAATCTGTAGATTTCAATTATGTGGGCACTACCTTATCTCAAATAAAGCCTGAGGTTCTTGGAACTGAATTAACCTCAATAAAAAACTTTATCAGTGGATTTCGATCTCTTGATCTCCTGGCTCCAAACTTGATAAGGGAAAAGTCGAGAGCTGGCGAGCTCCCAGATATTGGACTGGGTGGCGAAAAACTGTCTGCTTTTTTACATGGACTTTCGACAAAAGATCGGAAAACTATCGTTAATGATCTGCGCAGATACTATCCGCAGCTCATAAATATACATACTGCGTCAGTTGCAGGTGGGTGGATCAAGGTAGAAATCGAAGAATCCATAAGTGGCGACGATACATTTAAGACTGAAGCTCGACACATAAATGATGGTTTTATGAGATTGCTGGCCATCTCGGCTCAGCGTTTCAGTTTAAACTCTTTTTTACTATATGATGAAATTGAGAATGGCGTCAATCCAGAAGTAGCCCAAATGTTGGTTGATGCACTGGTAGAGTCTCCCAAGCAAACGCTTGTGACGACTCACTCTCCAGTAGTGCTGAACTTCCTAAAGGATGACTTGGCTCGCAAAGCAGTTGTCTTTATTTACAAACGAGATGATGGCGTAACTCGGGCCATTCGGCTTTTTGACGTGCCAACTGCATTGAGTAAGCTAGACTTTCTTTCTCCCGGCGAGGTTATGATTGATATTCCTCATGCTGTCATAGCCCAAGAGGCAGAGGAAATCTTGGTAGCTAAGGCTAATAACCCCAAATGATCCGAGCAATTGCTGTGAGTGGAGAGGGAGTTACTGACCTTGGGGTTTCTCGACGAGGATTGGGAGTCAGTGAGGGTGCAGATATTGAGGTTGGTCCTACTCTTATACTGATTTACAAGCTAATTTATCTCTATGCACCCGATTGGTACCGAGATTTGTATGAGTGGACTGCCGACGTTCCGATACCAACATATCTAATAAGCAGGGGCGAGAGGTCTCGAGTTACGAAAACACTTAAGCCCAACCTATTTCAAACACACTCTAATGGGAGAGGGGGTATTGAACATGCAAAAGGCGCTTGGGCATTGGGACAGATAGCAATGGAAAATGGTGCCGACCTGTGTATTTATTTCCATGACACAGATGGTACCCGAGCTTTGCTGCGCAGATCACCAGACCTTCAGGAAACAATTGTCAATGGAACCTACAAGGGATTTGAGATACAAAATATCACCGGTATAGCAATGGTTCCAAAGCCGACTTCTGAAGCGTGGTTTATCTGCCATGCTGGCACCCCTCCCTACCAGCACTGCCACCTTTTGGAAACTAGCTTGGCAGGGAATCAGGACTCCGAAGAGCGCTCTCCCAAAGTGCATTTAGCAAACTTGCTGGGAAGGGAGGAACTTGTACGGGATGATTTAATTGAATTAGCACGCGCTGTCGACGTAGAAAGACTAGATATGCCTAGTTTCAACCAATTCAAAAACGATATTAAAAAGGCGATGGAGTCTATTTTTGGACCTAGAGATCGATAGCGGTCGTGAAATTTTCCCACGTTCAGCTCGAGCATTTTTAGTTGTGATCAAACGCCTCCCAACGCAGATGGTGGCGACAGGTATAATCGTCCAGAAGCAGCCGCTCACAAGCGATCAGTTTTGGCCTTAAGCAGTCCTTGCCGGAGGTCAACGGTCACTAGCGTACGTCTTACATAATCAAATTACCATCTTCGGGCTGCAAATCAGCGTACGCGTAAACATTTCAAAGGTGCTGTTGCACCTTGAGTGGTAGATGCTCTGGAATACTTGACATCAAGCCGTTCGCCCGGGCTCACCAATGCTTTTCAATAGGGCGTTATATTGGACAGGATCTGAAGCGTATATCTTATCCAAGACATAGTTAGCCACCTTAGAAATCTCGGGAATTTCTACTGGTTTAAAGCTTCTGTCTGGGACAGCCTCCAAGTGAGAGAACTCATTGTTAAGACGATTGACAAGAGCAATCGCCGTATCCTCCTCTCCAAAGAACTTCTTTATCCGCTCAAAAGTGTCGTTCCTATCGTCATGGTATGGGTACTTGAAGAAAAGAAAAGCCTCTAAAAACTTTCGCAAATTGTTGCCAAACCCAAAAAAAGGCTCATGGCTAATTTGTGAGGCGGCTTGATCTTTGCACTTATAGATCTGATGAAACAGGTAGTGAAATTCAGTGATGTAGTCTTTGAGATAAGACGGCATGAGCAGGATATTGCTTGTTGCCCCATTGCGCTCAATCATGAAATGCTCGTGGTCGTAGACGCTCTTGGTCTTACCCTCACTCGCAGATATTTTTTTGGTTGGAATGGATAGACGCTTGAGATATTTGAGAAAATCCAAATTGTGTGTTGAGATGAAAAGCTGCTTATAGCGATAGCCGTTTGAACCATCAATTCTTTTTATGGGTTTAGCGATCAAGCTTTCAATCAAGCTTTCAATCAAGCTGAACATAAAAAATATATGGTTGCTGTCCAAGCTTGAAATTGGGTCGTCAATGTAGATTATCAGCTCCTTACCTTTGCTTTCAGGATCATCTAATTTCGCCATAAAGTAACAGAATGCAATCAAACTGCATTCGCCTTCGCTCAGGTTGTACGCAGCTTTGCCATCTCGTGTTATCTCGAACTTGACAGTTGCCTTGTCAGCGCTGTCACGAGGCTCGAGTTTGAGGCCGTCATGACCAAAGAAGTTGTTGAGCAAGGAGTTGACTCGCTCCGCCCCTTTGCGTTCATCCTTCTGTTTGGCTCTTAAGGTTTGGACCTCTGCCTCGGCGTCACGAACTTCCTTTTCTGCGTCCGTGTATGCCGTGCCTGCGGTATCCGCCCTAGTCTTGAGAGTCGTTATGCGGGCAAGTTCCGTGTCATAAGTAATCGTATTTGCAAATGCAAACACGTCAGCCAAACGAAGCACGTCTCTGGCGGCAGTCTTGTCTTTTTCCAGAGTTTTTGTCTTGCCATTGTTTGTGGCAATCAAAGTATTGATGGAGTCCACATGCTTCTGGATTTCTTTGGGGTCATGCAATGACGGAAGCAGTGCCACTGAGTGGAACAGATTGTTTTTTCGTGTTTCCAGCAACGTCCTGAGCGCTTCCAAGTCTTGTTTGTAGACAACCAATGCTTCGGCAAGAGCCTTGCTGCTCGTGTCAAACACAGCACGTTCCTCTGTGTAGAACTGATCGCTTGTCAACGAAACGAAGCTACCGACGGCCATAATCTCGCCATTGACTGAGGTGAGGTGATGGCCTTGTCCAAAGAGGTTTCAAGATCACCGGATTCCTTGCTGAAGTGCTCGTCCAGCTTCTGCCAAAGGTCATGAGGCAAGCTCTGCCGGCAGAAGGCACAGACTTCGCGTTTATCACGGTGGTGGGCGATACCTTGCTTGACCCACAGTTGCAATACGCTGTCGTTGAGTAGTTCTTGAATGGGCGTGGTCGGCGTGATCACTTTGGACAGAATCGGCTCGGCTTGATTTTTCAAGTAGTCAAACTGGAGGGTAATGACAACCGTATCTGTTATGTCAGGCAAAGCTTCTTGTTTGAGCAGAGCAAGTTTGCCAGCCTGCTCCTGAAGCGTCAGCGGGACGAATTCAGCCTTCCTAGTGGCGGCAATGTCGCGTCTGATGTGGTCGATGTTGTAAACAGGAACTCCGTACTGGAGGTTCTTCTTGATCTTGTCAGCGGCTTGTGCGCGCAACTTGCCTTCGAGTGCAGTGAAAGCGGTACTGTGGTCGGTCTTCGTGCGGTCGCGCTCTTCTCTCTTGGCTTCAAGGTCAAAGCGAAGGCCACCCTTCGCCTCAGCTCTCCCCAGCTTGGTCTCAATGGCAGCAATAGCATCGTCAATCCCCTTATTTTGCTCGCCAACTATGGCGAAGGTCTTTATCTCGCCGCCATCCTCATTGACCAAGAAGCTGAGATTATCAGTCACAAAGTCGCGGTTGTAGACCCTCACGTCATAGCCGTGGGTCATTAGGCCTGAGCAAGTGACTGCGCCCTTGTCGCCCGTAACGGTAAAGGACGAACCAACGTAGTTCGAGGGGAGTTTATGCGTTTCCAGTGCACGAAAGACACGAGATAGGGTCGTCTTGCCTGAGTAGTTGCGCCCGTAGAGGATATTCAGACGATGGAAGGTCTTAACGTTTTTTCCGCTGTCCCTCACAGTTTCATTCCAGTCAAACCCTGAAAAGCTGCCGAAACTTAAGATATCTATCTGTTTGATCATTGATCCAATCCTACCTTGGTAGACTTTCCATGCGGGCAACTGATCGTTATTTCAGTCTACTAGAGCACTATATAGCAGACTGCGCAAGTGGCCGCTTCTCGCCGGTTTCGGCCTGTAGCAAGAGGCTTATGGACGTCAAATAGAGCCCTCTAGAGAGGGTTCTATTTTTCGGAATTAAGGGCTACTTATCCTCCTCCTTTTTATTACCAACCTTTTTATCTGTATAATCTTTAGCTTTTTTCTTAACCTGCTCTCTTTGAGTTTCTATAGCATCTAATAAATCTGTCGTAATCGCCTTGTCAGGACTTTCAGAGATAGAGAGAGAAACCTGCTGAAATACTTCATCTTTAGGCGCGGTAAACACTACCCAGGAATCATATATTTTTTTGACATCGTAGTTACCTCCAGCCTTTATGTGCTGAATTTCGATAGGCTGTATATGACTTCCAAGCGTGGTAATAATAGTTAACCTTCTCTCTACACTATCAACTGTCCACTTATGGAGGGCATGGGGATAGAAGAGGTTTTGAGGTACGGCAGCAAAAGTGTTTATTTCAGAATCTGGAGTCACAACTATGTGCATTTCGTATACAAGAGATGGAGCACCAACAAGCCCCTTGAACGGCTTGTCCTCATCTTTACTTTCAATAGTTGGAACGATTGACTGATAGGAAAGCAGATTTTCTCTACTTGCCCCCGTCTCGTTCACAAAGTCATCGAGGGCCTTGGTGTCAGCATAATTTTTGTATATGCCGGAGATCAAAATTACACAAAGATCATTCCCGGACGCTTGGAGAATTGCTATATTTTCTTTGTCAAATCTCTCCCCAAATTTGTGTTTATTGTTATCTATTAGCTTCTTCAGCTCTTCGTCCTTGGTTGTATTTTTACGATCTTTTTTAAGGTACCAGGTAGTTAGTTTTGTGATCTCACTATCAACAAACTGTTGTTTTTTTAGGGCCTTTGAATCACTTTCCTCCTTGGGCGGCCATGCAGCGGGTAGGGTATCGTAGGCTAGAAGTGCTGAACCTTTCACAGTAACATCAGCATTGAGATATGCATTGTATTCTTTTAGCTTGTCAAATCCATAATCAATAGTTTTTTCGACAAGCGTCGGAAGGAGAAGAGCAACCAACGCTCCTGATTCAGGTGCTTTTGTCTTGTAATTACAAGCGTAACCGCGCTTGATGAATACCTTGGTTTTTGCCATCACTGGGTCTTTGTCGATTTTATCGTAATTTACAGGCCCAGTATAAAAAACATCGGAAGTTGGGGCACCGGAGCATCCAGCAATTAACGCACCAACTAAAAATATCAATTTTTTCATTTTGGCAAGTCCTCGGCAGTTATGAGTTTTGCGTAATTGACCTTCTTGCTAGTGACTTCGCACTTATTTAGCTCGCCATCTGCTCCAGAGTGAATCCCTATAAGAATGATCTTATCTTTTTCTTGATCGTATCTATATATCGGCGCGCCCGAAAAGCCTCTAACAGTACTGCATGTATGAATGATGCAACTGGCGTTATCTTTCATCAGGCTCATACAGAAGCCTTCGTTGTATGGGCTCCACATTACCAAATCGTTATATCTGAGCTTTGCATAACTTGGGGAAACAGCTTCGTTCGAGTAAATCGATTCTGGCTCAAATATACCGGCAAGCTTTGCACCATACGGAATGCCAGGGATAAAAATTGGATTATCCCATCTTATCTCTACCTCTTTAGAAAGTATTGTTGGAATCTCTGCAGATGTTGGTGTCTCGGCGTACAAATACGCTATATCACAAGGTTGCTGCTGGCAGTTGGCAGGGACAGCTTTAATGATTTTCACTTTTTTGTTTTCAACGACAATACGCAATATATCAAGATTCCATTTGACATCATCCAAACAGTGCTTTGCCGTAATCCAAAGACCGCTTCGTACAACAGATACATCGCAGCGATGAATATCTGATGTGGTAACTAATGAAGAGAGACTGGAAAGTCCTCTGGTATATGTTTTATCAATACTCACGTATGGTGTTATTTTCAAAACTGCATTGGAGAGAGACGTAAAACACTTGGCAATTTGAAGTATTTGCAATCCATCATTGAGCTCGCCTTTACAGTCAATTGACTGTTTTAGCCTTTCCTCCTCAATTTCCAGGGGAATAACCACTCCTAATACTTTTGCTTCCTTTGCCCCTGCTTCACCGCGAATTGTCTGGTCAAAGACCCTATACTTTTCTCTGAATGGACTACCTGCTTTTCCGTTCTCTGACATTACTCCATAATTCGATCCTCGAATTCTCGAAACCATGTCCGGGTCACGGTCAAGTCGTTCAGTCACGATTCTGTCTGTGATATCCCGTCCTTCGCGGAGAGCATTGCCATAAATAAAGAGTTGGTTCTCCCCTTGAGTCGGAGGATATTTTGATTGAAGCTCATTTAAAGCTTTGATCTTCAATTCTTGCTGATTGCTGTACTGACCGACGTCATCAGCGGATGCAGAGAGAACTATCAGTGCTAACGCTAGCGGTATACACCTGAACATAATTGGCATCCATTCTGAGAGTGGTTCACTAACTATTAGCTCACGCAAATAAAATCGTCCAGTTTTCTCAGATTTGTTACAGATTGCAGTTTTTTTGGCGTCAAAAATACATATCAGAATTATTTTCCCTCGCACTTCTTGCCTATGCTCAAAGAGCTCAACACCTGCAATACCAACTTCCCCCCCCTGGCCCCGTAAGCGGATAAACCTTCAGCGATAGAGTTCATGGTTTTGCTTTTCCCACTTGAAAACTCCAGGCCCCCTGGGAGAGTTGACTAGATACGTGGTCGGAAACCCGCCGGAGCGTGTTAGCGAAAGGGCACCCAAGTTAGTGAACAGATGAAGCTGGTGAACTCCAGTTCACCTGTGCATATGCCCTACCCTTTCAGCCATCTGCGAGTACCGTTACCAATACGGTAAAGAAGCCCTTTTTTCTTCAAGATCCTTTCAATTTCAACATTGAAATTTCAGTAAGCTGGTGTGGATGCTGCTACCACGATCCCGCGGGTTTCATGCCCCGTGTGAAGCGAAAACTCTCAGGGTCCCCAGCGTGATTTCCTCTCATCGAAAGGCGGAGCCGACGAAATTCGCTTGGTAGGCCGGAGCGCAAAGCGGCCGCACACAACCCAGGATGCTGGCTTTGCCGTTACACGCATGGGCAGCGTTACATCGGATGTACGCGATGTTGCTCGACTGTGTAACGGGCGTGAAAGCCAATGAAACCGGGCGTTTTGTGAAGGGCGTTACACCCGTAACACCGGTTACACCAGTTTTGGAGGGGGGAAGGATATGTGCTCTCATACAGCCATTCAAAATTGGCCCTACACCACATTGTTGGCCTCTCGTGAATCAAGATGACCGGCGTGATTTCCGATCACCAGGTGGTGAGGAGAGCTGATATGCAACGCCACTGGTTGGAGGTAGATTGACTACCTGACAACACGGTGGGAGAGCATCATGGAAGACACCCCCTTTACTTGCGTAATTACTCAAGCGCATGAATGAAAACCAACTGGCGCTGGGGGCAGCTATCGAGGAGCTGTCAAACTGGGTTGAGCAAAGAGGATCCACAGAAGTGGCACAGAACATCCGAGGGGCACTAGAAACCCTGGATGGGAATGCAGGATTCATCACCCTTGCCCTTGCCTCATTGTCGGCAGAAGGTCGGACAAAGAAGTGACTACCTGGCCGAATGGCTACACATCACCTACCAACTGGTGGTGCTTTACCTAGTGGGAATACCACTACATCTGTAGGCAGAAGCAAGCAGCGTGTATGCCTACATGTATGCCTAACTGATATCCTCCGAACAAAACCCTTTAAATACAGAGCATTGCAAGATCAGTTCAAATGACTGTGTACCACCAAGTACTAAAAACGGCTTACCGCAAGGTAGGCCGTTTTTTTATGCCTCGAAGAAAGTGCCTGGGGCATACTCGCAGCCCCCATCCCTGGATACAGAACTGAGCCAACAGGATGTCCCTTCATGAGCCTTGATGTGTTCGCAATCATCATGCTGGGCGCTGCGTTGCACGCCACTTGGAATGCCGTGGTCAAGGGCGGTGACGACAAGCTGCTGACCACGTGCATGATCGCGTCCATCGCATCGCTGATTGCAGCAGCGGTCATTCCGTTTCTGGCGTTGCCGGCAAAGGAAAGTTGGCCCTTCATCGGCGCGTCGGTGATTTTGCAGGTGATGTATTTCGTGCTGGTCGCCTCGACCTACCGTATTGCCGACATGAGCCAGACCTACCCGATCATGCGGGGCACCGCGCCGTTGCTGGTGGCGACAGCGAGCGTAGGGCTGTTGTCCGAATCCCTGTCCTCATTTGCCTGGCTCGGCATTGCCATCATCTGCATCGGCATTTTGAGCATGGCTGCCGCCCCCGGCACCGGTCAGCGAAAAGGAATCCTCCTAGCGCTGGTCAATGCGGCGGTCATCGCCGGCTACACCCTTATCGACGGTGTGGGTGTGCGCAAATCCGGCGCCCCGGCGGCCTACACGCTGTGGATATTCCTGCTCACCGGCATTGCGCTTGCCGTGTGGGCAGTTGCCGTCAGGCGGCGTGAATTCTGCCGCTACCTGGCGCGCCACTGGCGCCCTGGCGTTATCGGTGGCTTCGGCACCGTCGTGTCCTACGGCCTGGCGCTTTGGGCAATGACGGCAGCACCGATCGCCACGGTCTCAGCGCTCCGGGAGACGTCGATTCTGTTTGGCGTGGTAATCTCGGCGCTGGTGCTCAAGGAGCGACTGACCCGCCGCCGTATCATGGCTGCGTGCATCATTGCCGGCGGGGCTATGGTGTTGCGACTGGGCTGAGGCGCCACCGCCACTCGGCTCTTACGCCCCCCGACGGGTCGGCCTATCCTCGGTTAGGCCGCTTTTGACGCCCTCCCTTGCCACTGTTAGTGTCCAGCCTCCCCCACACACGGAGTGCTTCACGGTGAAACTGGACATCTACCAAGTCGACGCCTTCAGCCAACATATCTTCGGCGGCAACCCTGCCGCGGTATGCCCGCTCACCGAGTGGCTGCCCGATGAGCAACTGCAGCATATCGCCGCCGAAAACAACCTCTCCGAAACCGCCTACTTCGTGCCCCGCGATGGGTTCTATGAGTTGCGCTGGTTTACCCCGCAAGTCGAAGTCGACCTGTGCGGCCATGCCACGCTGGCGACGGCGTGGGTGTTGATTCACGCGCTGGCGGACGCACCACAGGTGCTGCGCTTTGCCACCCGCAGCGGCGAGCTTCGGGTGACGCGCAATGGCGATGAACTGGCGATGGATTTCCCCGCCCGGCAGCCACAGCGCTGCGAACCGCCCGCCGGAATGTTGAGTGCCCTGGGGATCGAGCGCGCCGACGTGTTCGGCACCGATGACTACATCGTGCTGGTGGACGACGAAGCCCAGGTCGCCGCGCTGACGCCTGACTTTGCGCAGCTCAAGGGCCTGCCCAAGCGCGGGATTGCAGTCACCGCCAAGAGCACCCGGTTTGATTTCATTTCGCGCTGGTTCGGGCCGAATGTGGGGATCAATGAAGACCCTGTCACCGGGTCCGCGCACACCTCGCTGGCGCCATTCTGGGCCGAGCGCCTGGGCAAGTCGCGCTTGACGGCCGAGCAAGGGGGCCAGCGCAAGGGCCAATTGCACTGCGAGCTGCAGGGCGACCGCGTGATTATTTCCGGCAAGGCGGTGCTGTACATGCAAGGCACGATTTACCTGTAAACCGCAGTACCCAAGGACAACAGATCATTCTCAAAATGAACGGAGTTCAGCACGTGTTTTCGATTTCCCGCCGCCTACTGTCGCTCATGGCGGCAGCCCTTACCCTGGCTGCCTGCCACACCCCGGTCAACGAACAGCCACCGGCGCCGGAGTTGGGCTCGGGCTATCGCACCGACCTCGGCACCCGTCATGCCGAGCGCCATATGGCCGCCGCCGCCAACCCGCTGGCGGCCGAGGCCGGACGCGAGATGTTGCGCCAAGGCGGGTCGGCGATTGACGCCGCCATTGCGATGCAGGCGGTGTTGACCCTGGTGGAACCACAATCCTCCGGCATTGGCGGCGGTGCGTTCATCATGCTGTGGGATGGGAAAAACGTGCACGCCTATGACGGCCGCGAAACGGCCCCGGCCGGCGCGACCGAGCGGTTGTTCCTGAACACCGACGGCACGCCGATGGCCTTCACCGACGCGCAGATCGGCGGGCGCTCGGTGGGCACGCCAGGGGTGCTGCGGGCCCTGGAAATGGCCCATAAGAAGACCGGCCGCCTGCAATGGGCCAAGCTGTTCGAACCGGCGATTCGCTTATCGGAACAGGGCTTCGCGATCTCGCCGCGCTTGCACAGCCTGATCGCCGCAGACCGCTTTATCGCACAATCGCCGGAGATGGCGGCCTATTTCCTGAATGCCGATGGCACGCCTAAAGCCACCGGTACACGGTTGAAAAACCCGGCGCTGGCCGCTGTGTTCAAGCGCATTGCCCAGGAAGGGCCGGACGCCCTGTACCACGGGCCGATTGCCGATGAGATTGCGCGCAAGGTGCAGGGCAACCGCAATGCGGGCAGCCTGACTCAAGCGGACCTCAAGGGCTATGTCGCCAAGGAACGCGTGCCGTTGTGCACCGATTACAAACGCTGGAAAGTCTGTGGCATGCCGCCGCCGTCCTCAGGCGGGATTGCGGTCGCGCAGATTCTCGGCACATTGCAGGCCTTGGAAGCCCGCGCCCCGCACCTGGCCATCGCACCGATGACACCGATAAAAAGCGCCTCGCCTGCCGGGCTTGAGCCCACGTCTGAGGCCGTACACCTGATCGCCGAAGCCGGTCGCCTGGCCTTTGCCGACCGCGCGTTGTACGTGGCAGATGCGGACTTCACGCCGGTACCGGTTGCCGGCCTCGTCGCCCCGACCTACCTGGCACAGCGTGCCACGCTGATCGGCGAGCGCAGCATGGGCATCGCCAAGCCAGGCCGACCGGCCGGCATTCAAGTCGCGTACGCACCAGACCGTTCGCCACTGCGAATCTCCACGTCACAAGTCGTCGCCGTAGATGACCAGGGCGGCGCCGTGTCGATGACCACCACGGTGGAAGCCGCGTTCGGTTCCCATGTGATGGTCCAGGGCTTCTTGCTCAATAACCAGATGACCGACTTCTCATTCATCCCCGAAGAAAACGGCCAGCCGGTCGCCAACCGCGTGCAACCCGGCAAACGCCCGCGCTCGGCCATGGCGCCGACCCTGGTGTTCGACCGCGAGAGCGGTGAGTTGCTGGCCACCCTCGGTTCGCCGGGCGGCTCGCAAATCATCGAGTACGTGAGCAAATCCCTGGTGGCGATGCTCGACTGGAACCTCGACCCGCAAGCCGCCATCGGCCTGCCCAATTTCGGCAGCCGCAATGGGGCAACCGAGCTGGAGGCGGGCTTGTTCAGCCCAGGCCTGAAGCAGGTGTTGAAGGACAAGGGCCATGAGCTGAGCGAGATAGACATGACCAGCGGCATCCAGGCCATCGTGCTCAAGCGGGACGCCCTGGGCAAGGTGTCGCTGAGCGGTGGCGCCGATCCTCGGCGTGAAGGCGAAGCGCTCGGCGACTGACTTTATTGAACGGAGGTGATCCCTTGCATCAGGCTGAAAATCTCGCTGCCATCCCTGGCATCGACCACGGTTTCTGTTCGATCGATGACCCGCTACGCCCGGATGAGGTGTTCATCTGCAAGCAAGTCCACAGCGCCTCGGTGATTGAATGGCAGGCCGGCCAGGTGGCCAATACGATCGAGGCCGATGGTGTGTTGACGCACCACGCTCACCCGATCGCGGTGATCACCGCAGATTGCCTGCCCATTCTGTTCGCGTCGAAAACGGGCGAACGGGTGGCCGCAGTCCATGGCGGCTGGAAGGGGCTGCAACGCGGGATTATCGCCAACGTCATGCAGCGCTTTGCTGCCGAGGGAATTGCAGCCGACCAGCTGCAAGTGGCTATCGGCCCATCGATCAAGCCGTGCTGTTATGAAGTGAGCGAAGGCTTTATCGCCGACTTCCAAAGTGACCAAGGGCACCTGTGGCAACACGTCCAGGCACCGTGGAGCTTCGTGCAACCAGCACCGCTGCGGTCCCCGGAAATTACCCCGCCCCATGCACGGCAAGCAGGCAGTGCGTGGTTTGATTTGAGCGGGTATGGGTTGTTGTTGCTGCACGCGGCGGGCGTCAAGCGTGAGCAGATCGAAGTGAGCGAGGTGTGCACCTACTGCACGTCGCCGACGTTTGCCAGCTACCGAAGAAGGACGCATCAGCCGGAGGAAGCGAAGACGTTGATTTATTCGTGGATTGCTCGTAAAGACTGACACGAGAAGGCCTACAACACTCTTTCTCAAATCCTCGACATGTCTTCAGATCGCAAAATGCCATGTCATTTTTTGCGATAACCCCCCTCTTGAGCGGCGCCTTTTCACCTGCGATTTTCTGGCCCGCACTTTCTTGCCAGGGGCTACGTCAAAGACGTAGAATTTCTCGTGTTAACGATCATAGAATCTCCATTGTTCAGCAAACTATGGCCTGACTATTGGAGCGAAGATGAAAAGGGTATTTTCATGGCGTTTCTTGCCAGCCATCCCGATGCCGGGAATGTTATTCCTGGCTCGGGCGGTTGCCGAAAAGTACGCTGGTGCTTGGAGGGTCAGGGCAAAAGGGGAGCAGTGCGAGTCATCTACACCACTCAATTGGCTTGCGGAGCAATAGTAGCCCTACTGATTTACGGCAAGGGCGCTACGGAGAATATTCCAGCGCACATCCTGTACAAAATTGCGAAGGAGATGAACCATGCCACTCACTGATAAACAACTGAAGGAACGTGACGCCAAACGCAATATCGGCGAAGAATTACTGAGCGCTATTCAGGATGTTAAAGCAGGACGCTACGGCGCCGTGCAGCAGATCGAAATCACTCAAGCTGCCGAAGCAAGAAGCAAGACAGGACTGTCGCAACCCAAATTTGCCGAGCTTTTGGGGGTTTCGGTAAGAACCCTTCAAGAGTGGGAACAGGGGCGTCGTTCCCCCTCCGGTGCAGCACGCTCACTGCTGCATATTGCGGCCATAAGACCAGACGTTTTTCGGGAAGTCCTCAGTAACGCCTGATGGCGTTACTGGCCACTCCCTGAGGATCAACGGCTGATCCTCAACCCCTTACGCCCCGCATGCCGCTCCAACGCCAGCTCGATCAACCGGCTCACCAACTCGCTATAGCTCATCCCCGCCGCCTGCCATAACTTGGGGTACATGCTGATGCGGGTGAAGCCGGGCAGTGAGTTGATTTCGTTGATCAGCACTTCGCCGTCGTCGGTCAGGAACACATCGACCCGCGCCAATCCCGCGCAACCCAGCACGTCAAACGCCTCGAGGGCCAAGCGGCGAATACGCTCACTGGCTTCATGGCTGATATCTGCCGGCACCACCACTTGCGCCGCCTGGCCGTCAATGTATTTGCTGTCGTAGGAGTAAAAGCCGCTGCTCACCACGATCTCGCCGCAGCCGCTGGCGACCGGGTTTTCGTTACCCAGCACAGCGCATTCTATTTCGCGCCCGCGCACGGCGGATTCCACCAGCACCTTTTGATCAAAGCCTAGGGCCAGTTCGACAGCGGCGTGGTACTCAGCCTCGTTGCCAACCTTGCTCACGCCCACCGAAGAACCCTGGTTGGCCGGTTTGACGAACATTGGCAGGCCGAGTTTATTCACCGCCGTTTCAAAGGACGTACGTGCGGCGTTGCTGCGGGTCAGGGTGATGAACGGCGTCACGGCAATACCGGCATCACGCAGCAGGCGTTTGCTGATGTCCTTGTCCATGCACACCGCCGAGCCGAGCACGTCGGAGCCGACGAAAGGCAGGTCAGCCATGCGCAGCAGGCCTTGCAGGCAGCCGTCTTCGCCGAGGGTGCCGTGGACGATGGGGAAGATCACGTCGATGTGTTCCAGCACGCCTTGGCCGGCGGTTTCCACCACTTGCTGGCTGGCCTTGCCGGGCACCACCGCCAGTTCACGGTTGGATTGGTTAAGGGCGATGAGCGCCGGGCTTTCCTGGTTGATCAGGAAGTTCGAGGTGTCATTGAGGTGCCAGTGGCCGGCCTTGTCGATGCCGATCAGGACTGGCTCGAAGCGTGTGCGGTCGAGTGCATCGACAATATTGCGCGCCGACTGCAACGAGACTTCGTGCTCAGCCGAACGACCACCAAAAATAATCCCTACCCGCACCTTGCTCATGACCCGGCCTCACTGTTGAAAGTAAGGCTTCTTACCACGGGTGGTCAGCGATTCGCTACCAGATGTGTGCCAAACAACACGTAGCAACCGCCGGCAAAACGGTCGAGCCATTTGCGCGAACGGCTGTAGAGGTTGGCCATGTGCGCACTGGAAAACACCAGGGCCACGCAGGAATACCAGCTGAACGACAAGGTGGCCATGGTGATCACCGCCAGGGTCAGCAGCATCGGCGACGGCGACGGCGGCATGGTGGAGGCAAAGATGGTGGCGACGAACAACGCGGCCTTGGGGTTGGACAGGTTGCCCAGCAACCCCAGGCGCCAGGCGGAAAACAGCGAACGTCGCGCGTCGTCCGGCAACAGGCTCTGGCCCATCGCCGGTGCCGAGCGCTTGAACAGTTTCAGCCCCAGGTAAATCAGGTAGCAGCCGCCGATGATCTTGAACGCCAGGTACAACATGGGCGCAGCGGTAAACAGCGACTTGATGCCCAGCCCACCCGCCAGCCCCCACATGATCGTGCCGGTGGACACGCCAGCCGAAGCCACCACGCCATGGCGGCGCGAAAAACTGGCAGCCAGCTGTGCCGTGTTGAAGAAGTTGGGGCCGGGTGTCACCACTGCCACCGCCCACAGCAGGGCCAGTGAGACCAGGGGAGCCACGTAGGCGGGGTTGATAAATTCCATTGGGCAGCTCCATCAACGCAGGGCACGAGCGAGGAGCATAGACCTCGCCTACCACCTGCACAATCGTACAAGACCCCGGCAGACAAGGGATGCAGACTGGGTTAACGTATTTCCATCTCTTCTTGTGACAAGCCGCCATGGGCAAACCGACCCGCAACTTCGACTGGCTGCACCGTGCCCCGCATGCCAGCGGCCTGGACCGTATCGAGGCGTACTTTGCAGGTTTTGCGTTCGACCCGCATCGCCATGACACCTACGCCATCGGGCGTACCTTGTCTGGCGTGCAGAGTTTTCACTATCGCGGCGACATGATCCACAGCCTGCCCGGCACGACCATGGTGCTCCATCCCGATGAGACCCACGACGGCCACGCCGGCAGTGACGAGGGTTTCAAGTACCGGATGATTTACGTGGAGCCGTCGCTGATCCAGCAGATCCTCGGCGGCAAGCCGTTGCCGTTTATCCCCAGTGGTTTATCCACTGACCCAAGGCTGTTCCGTGCCAGCGAAGTGCTGCTGCAGAACCTCGATCACCCGATTGACCCGTTGCAGGAACAGGACGCGATGTTCGACCTGGCCCACGCGTTGAGCAACGCCGCTGGCGCCATCGTCAGCCGCAAGGCTTTCGATTACGTCGCCGCCGAGCGCGCCCGCGAGTTTATCCACAGCGCCCTGGGCCGCAGCATCACCCTGGATGAAATCGCTGATCACGCCGGCCGCGACCGCTGGGCATTGTCGCGGGATTTTCGCGTGCTGTTCGGCACCAGCCCCTACCGCTACCTGACGATGCGCCGGCTGGACCTGGTGCGCAGCCTGTTGGCGCAGGGACAGTCGCTGGTGGACGCCGCGCTGATCGCCGGCTTCACCGACCAGAGCCATATGACTCGGCAATTTCGCAGCACCTACGGTATGCCGCCGTCGCGTTGGGTGAAGATGCTCGGGCGCTGAGGGTGCCGCCAGCAGGCTTATAGCGAGTGTCCATCAATGGGCTCGCCGATGGTCAGGAAATGCCCTCCCGCCACATGATGCAACGTCCGTAATTCATCATGCCCTTCGAAGTGCCAGTGACCTTCGCTGAACACGCGCTCATCGGCATAGGCCGCGACCACTTCGCCGAGGAACAGGTCATAGGTTTGCTGGTTGTGGGGCTCGGGCAGCAGGCGACATTCCAGCCACGCTACGCAGCCTTCCAGCAAGGGCGCGTCGGTGTGTTCACCGCTGAAGGTTTGCAAGCCATAAGCAGCGAACTTGTCACGCTCGGCGCCGGTGGTATTGCCGACCGTCTGCACGAGGTCGGCCTGGGCCGCACAGGGCACCTGCAGCACGAAGGTGCCGGCGCCTTCCAGCAGTTGGCGAGTCCAGGTGGCCTTGTCCAACACAACGGCGACTTTCGGCGGTTCGAAATCCAGCGGCATGGCCCAGGCAGCCGCCATGATATTGCGCTGGCCGTTGTCGGCCGCACTGACCAGCACGGTTGGGCCGTGGTTGAGCAAACGGTAGGCCTTGGACAAGGGAACGGGGCGGCGGTGGGTCGGATTCATGGAGGATCGGCTCTTAATGCGAAAAACTTACGATACCTCAAGCGCACGCCTGCCAGGTTGTTTGCACGTCCTTAGCTGCCATTGTTCCGGCACACGCCCATCACTTGATATTCCAATGTAGTGAGCTTGCCGCTGGAGTCTTCATAGGTCATGCGCGACGGCACGGGATTGCATGCGCGGATCGGCGGCGTCACGTTGACCACCTTGGCAATGTCCAGGTCCATGCCATAGCGATACACCTGGACCTGGGGCGCCGGTTTGCCGTTTTTCTCGGCGTAGGCGGCCATGGCTTTTTCATTGCGTTCCATCATCAGGGCAAAGGTCCGGTCACCCCCGCCTTCGGCCAATGCACCGAATGACAGGACGGCCGTTAATACACCCAAGCCTACGGTAGAAAAGTTCATCACATATTCCTCGACTGAAAGTTCAGTGCCGAGACTAACGAACGAACCCTGACGCCATGTTCACTGGAATATTACTTATTTGTTAGGTGGCTGCGAGCTTCCAGAATTGTAATGTTCACGCCACCCAATCGTTATCCACGGTTTGCAACTATCAGCCCGGGCCAGATCAATAAGAACGCCCGCTTCCATAAGAAGCTGATAACTGCCAATACCGAGGAGCGAAACATGCGGATCCGTTATTACACCCTTCCCCTTTCACTGATCGCCACATTCCCCCTGGCAGCCGTGGCAGCGCAAGACAAACCTGAAGGGTTTATCGAAGGCAGCAGCGTGAACGTGCTGGCGCGCAATTTTTACTTCAACCGCGATGACCGCAAGGGCCAGTCCAGCCCCACCGGTAATGGCTATTCCGAAGCTTGGGCCCAGGGGCTGATCGGTAAATTCGAATCCGGCTTTACCCAAGGCACCGTCGGGTTTGGCCTGGACGCCTTCGCCATGGTCGGCGTGAAGCTCGACTCGGGTACGGGCCGCAGCGGCGGCAAGGGCTCGTTTGGCGTGCTGCCGGTGGACAGCAACAACCATCCCGAAGACAACTACAGCAAGGTCGGCGGCGCGGCGAAACTGCGCGTATTGGACACGGTGATCAAGGCCGGCGACGTGTTCCCACTGACCCCCGTGGTGGCCTACGGCGATTCGCGGGTGTTGCCGGAAAGCTTCCGTGGCGTGACCCTGCAGAACACCAGCCTGGAGGGCCTGACCTTGCAGGGCGGGCGCCTGAGCGGCATGAGCCAACCCAATGAAAGCGGCATGAACAAAGGGTTCGCAACGTTTTACGCCGGCCCGGTCGATTCACCTTGGATCGGCTACTTCGGCGGCGACTACACCGTGAACAAACACCTGAGCCTGAGCCTGTACAGCAGCCGCCTGAAGGACGCCTGGGACCAATACTACGTCGGCAGCGCCGCCAGTTACCCGCTGAACGAAGACGTCTCGCTGTTCGGCGACATCAACTACTACAAGGCTGTGGACGAAGGCAAAAAGCTGCTGGGTGAATTCGATAACAACATCTGGAGCGCCCGGATCGGCGTGAAGGTCGGCGCCCACAGCCTGGCTGTGTCGCACCAGCGCAACAACGGCGATGACGACTTCGATTACCTGCGCCAGTCGGACTCGATCTTCCTCAACAACTCGATCCAGTACAGCGACTTCAACTCGCCCAAGGAACGCTCGTGGATGCTGCGCTACGACCTGGACATGCAGCCATTCGGCATTCCCGGCCTGTCGTTCATGGCCCGTTACGGCAAGGGCACCGGCGCCGACTACAGCAACGCCAACGCGGTGTATATGCGCCGCGATGCCGCCGGCGATCCGCTCACCGACCAACGCCGCTGGGAGCGGGATATCGAGGCCAAGTACGTGGTGCAAAGCGGCAACTTGAAGGATTTATCGCTGCGACTGCGCCAGGCCACCGTGCGCTCAAGTTCTTTTGAGTCCGACCTTGAAGAAGTCCGCGTCATTGTCGAATACCCACTGGCGATTCTTTAAGACGCGCTTACATTCACTTGCCGATGCCCTACATCTCTTCACAGGTTGAAGTCTGTCAGAACTGTAATATCGGCCTCACCTTCTCGTTAAGTTGCACTTTTTATACTGCGCATCGAACACATCTCATCTCTGCGGCTTTTGTGTAGCTCCTTTGGAACAGAGATGAATTTTATACGCCCCAGCCGGGGCGTTTTTTTTGTGTGCACGGTCAGTGACGAATCGTCGCACCGGCCTGGCGCGGCTTGACCCTAAAGCTACTTCAGGCTCCAGAGTTTTCCTACAGCCCATTCAAGCCTCTATGAGGTCATCTCCTTTCGTTTTTCTTGAAGGTAAATCCCCATGCGTATCCTTGTGGTTGAGGACGAGCAGAAAACCGCCGACTACTTGCAGCAAGGCCTGACCGAAAGTGGCTACGTCGTCGATTGCGCCGCCAGCGGCATCGACGGCCTGCACCTGGCCCGACAGCATATCTACGAACTGGTGATCCTCGACGTGAACCTGCCCAACACCGACGGCTGGGAAGTACTTGAGCAACTGCGCCGTGACGGCAACCAGCGCGTGATGATGCTGACCGCGCGCGGCCGCCTGGCCGACAAGATCAAAGGCCTGGACATGGGCGCCGATGACTACTTGGTCAAGCCATTCGAATTCCCCGAACTGCTGGCCCGTGTACGCACCTTGCTGCGGCGCAGCGAACATATCCCGCTGCCGGAGGTGCTACGCGTCTCGGACCTGGAGTTGGACCCGCGCCGCCATCGCGCCTATCGCGGCGACCGGCGCATCGACCTGACCACCAAGGAGTTCGCCCTGCTGCATGTGTTGATGCGCCAGGCTGGCGAAGTGATGACCCGCACGCAGATCATCTCGTTGGTGTGGGACATGAACTTCGACTGCGACACCAATGTGGTCGAGGTCTCCATCAGCCGCCTGCGCGGAAAGGTCGACGACCAGAGCGAGGTCAAGCTGATCCATACCATTCGCGGCGTGGGTTATGTGCTGGAAGCGCGCCAATGAGGACCAGCAGCCTGTCGATGCGCCTGGGGCTGACGGTCAGCCTGATGGGCGCGGGGCTGGTGGTGTTGCTCGCCACCCTGGCGTACCTGGCGCTGACCCACGAGCTGGAAAACCTCGCGCGCAAGGGTCTGGAAAACAAGATGGAGCAACTGGAACACAGCCTGCGCCAGGACCTCAAACCCCAGGATATCGCCGCCCGCCCACATTCGCTGCTGGACCTGGTGATGGGTCACGACAACATTTACCTGACCATCACCGGCGTCCAGCCGGACCCGCCCGTGCTGCTCAGCGTTGGCGCCAAACCCCAGCAGCCGTTGTTGCTGGATGCGCCCGCCGGCAAAACCTTGGCATACATGAATTGGGTAGACGGTCGCGACAATCGCATCCTCACCGCCACCCACGTGATGCCCTTGCGCGGCGGCGAGTATGTGCGCGTATTGCTGTCGCTCGACCGCTCCGACGATGAAGCGCTGCTCAGCGCCTACCTGCGCTCCACGGTGATCGCCCTGCCGTTGCTGTTGATCCTGATCGGTATGGGCGCCTGGTGGCTGGTACAACGCGGGCTGGCGCCGTTGAAGCAGTTCAGCCACGTGGCGGCCCAAGTCACCACCCAGGACCTGACCCATCGACTGTCCGTGGATAACCTGCCCAATGAACTGGGCGAGTTGGCCCAAGGCTTCAACGTGATGCTCAACCGCCTCGATGCCGGGGTACAGCAGTTGTCGCAGTTCTCCGACGACCTCGCCCACGAACTGCGCGCGCCGTTGACCAACCTGATGGGCAAGGCCCAGGTGACCCTGTCCCGCGAACGGCCCTCGGAGGAATACAAGGCCGGGCTGGAATCCTGCGCCGAAGAAATGGAGCGCCTGTCGCGCATCGTTTCCGACATGTTGTTCCTGGCCCAGGTCAGCCACCCTGCGGCACGGGCCGGATTTGCCGCCGTGTCGTTAGGTGACGAAGCGCAGCGGGTGATCGAATTGTTCTCCTTGAGTGCCGAGGACAAGCAGATCACTCTCAGCCTGCGCGGCGACGCCTGGGTGACGGGCGATCGCCTGATGATCCAGCGCGCCATTTCCAACCTGCTGTCCAACGCGATTCGCCATACCCCCAGCGGCGCCAGCGTGTTGTTGCTGGTGGAAACCTACGAGCAGAGCGTCGCACTGTCAGTGGGCAACCCCGGCCGGGGCATCGAAGCGCATCACCTGCCGCATCTGTTCGAACGTTTCTACCGCGCCGACAGCAGCCGCACCCGCGCCGAAGGTGGCACCGGGCTGGGGCTGGCCATTGTGCAGTCGATCATGCACCTGCATCAGGGGCACGCCGACGTCAGCAGCCAACCAGGCCGGTTTACACGGTTCAGCCTGGTATTTCCTCTTCCTTGCGATGCGCCCACTGGTACAACGCCGGCAGCACCAGCAAGGTCAGCAACGTAGAAGAGATGATCCCGCCGATTACCACGGTCGCCAACGGACGCTGCACTTCGGCGCCGGTGCCGGTGGCCAGGGCCATGGGGATAAATCCCAGGGAGGCCACCAGCGCGGTCATCAATACCGGACGCAGGCGGGTCAGCGCGCCCTCATTGATTGCCACCGACAGCGAACGCCCTTCCTCGCGCAGGTTGCGGATGAAGGCAATCATCACCAGGCCGTTGAGCACCGCCACGCCGGACAAAGCGATAAAGCCCACGCCGGCGGAGATCGACAGCGGAATATCGCGCAGCCACAGCGCCATGATCCCACCGGTCAACGCGAACGGAATCCCGGTAAACACCAGCAGCCCGTCCTTGAGGTTGTTGAACATCATGAACAACAACCCGAACACCAGCAGCAACGCCACCGGCACCACGATTTGCAAACGCTCGGAGGCTTCCTTCAGTTGTTCGAACTGACCGCCCCAGGTGGTCCAGTAACCCGCTGGCACTTTCACTTGCGCCGTAATCGCAGCCTCGGCCTCTTCCACGAACGAACCAATATCCCGTCCGCGCACGTTGGCACTGACGATCACCAGGCGCTTGCCGTTCTCGCGGCTGATCTGGTTCGGGCCGAGCACCAGGTCCAGGCTGGCGACCTGGGACAACGCAATAAACCCCAACTGCCCCGCCGCATTCCCGGCCAGCGCCGGCACCGGAATCAGCAGCCGCGACAAGCCATCGATGTCAGTACGCAGCGCGTCGGACAAGCGCACGACCATGTCGAAACGCCGGTCACCTTCATACAAGGTACCGGCCTGACGCCCACCGACGGCGACGGCAATGGTGTCCTGCACATCGCCGACATTCAGGCCGAAGCGCGCGGCCTTGTCACGGTCGATATTGATGGTCAGCACCGGCAGGCCGGAAGTCTGTTCGACCTTCACCTCCGAAGCCCCATCGAGGCCTTGCAGGGTCTCGGCAATTTCTGCGGCGGTGGTGTTGAGCACCGCCATGTCGTCGCCGAACACCTTCACCGCGACATCGCTGCGCACCCCGGAAATCAGCTCGTTGAAACGCAGCTGGATCGGTTGCGACAACTCGTACGCGCTGCCCGGCACAATCGCACTGGCGCGTTGGATATCGGCGATCAGGCTTTCGCGGGATTTGTTCGGGTCCGGCCACTGCGCCTTCGGTTTAAGCATCACGTAGCTGTCGGAAATATTCGGCGGCATCGGGTCGGAGGCGATTTCCGCCGTACCGGTACGTGCAAATACCCGCTCGATTTCCGGCACCTGGGCCATCAAGGTTTTTTCCAGTTGCTGCTGCATCTGCACCGATTGCGTCAGGCTGGTGCCGGGCACGCGCAGGGCCTGTTGGGCGAAGTCGCCCTCACTGAGGCTGGGGATAAACTCACTGCCCATGCGGCTGGCCACCACGCCCGAGGCGACGATGGTCAGCACGGCCAGACCGAACACCAGCGGCCGGCGGGTCATCACCCAGTCCAGCACCGGCGCATAGGCCCGGCGTGCGGTACGCATCACCAGGTTTTCTTCTTCCTTGACCTTGCCGGTGACGAACAGCGCAATCGCCGCCGGCACGAAGGTCACCGACAAAATCATCGCCCCCAGCAGCGCGATCACCACGGTAAACGCCATGGGGTGGAACATCTTCCCGGCCACTCCGGTGAGTGCGAAGATCGGCAGGTACACGACCATGATGATCAGTTGCCCGAAGATCAGCGCACGCCGTGCTTCCTTGGCCGCCGCGAACACTTCGTGCAGGCGCTCGCTGCGGGTCAGCAAGCGACCATGGCGCTGCTGCGCATGGGCCAGGCGGCGGATGGCGTTCTCGACGATCACCACCGCGCCGTCGACGATAATGCCGAAGTCCAGCGCGCCGAGGCTCATCAGGTTGGCGCTGACTTTGTGGGTAAACATGCCGGTGAAGGTGAACAACATCGCCAGGGGAATCACCATCGCGGTGATCAGCGCCGCGCGGATATTGCCGAGGAACAGGAACAGCACCGCGACCACCAGCAGCGCACCCTCGAAGAGGTTTTTCTTCACGGTGGCAATGGCTTTTTCGACGAGGTTGGTGCGGTCGTAGACGGTAACCGCCACCACACCGTCGGGCAGCGAGCGGTTGATTTGTTCGAGCCTGGAAGCCACCGCCTGGGACACGGTGCGGCTATTTTCTCCGATCAACATAAACACCGTGCCCAGCACCACTTCGCGGCCGTTTTCCGTGGCGCCGCCGGTACGCAGCTCACGGCCGATCTCGACCTGGGCGACATTGCGCACACGGATCGGCGTGCCGTCGGACGTGGTGATGACGATATTGGCGATGTCGTCGATGGACGCCACCTGCCCCGGCGCGCGGATCAACAATTGCTCGCCGCTGCGCTCGATGTACCCGGCGCCGACGTTGGCGTTGTTGCGCTCCAGCGCCGTGACCAGATCATTCAAGGTCAGGTTGTAGGCCGCCAGGCGCTTGGGGTCGGGGGCGATCTGATATTCCTTGGCGAAGCCGCCGATGGTGTTGATCTCGGCCACACCGGGCACGTTGCGCAGCTGCGGCTTGATGATCCAGTCCTGGATCACCCGCAGGTCGGTCGGCGTGTAGGGCGTGCCGTCGTCCTTGCGGGCGCCGTCTTCGGCCTCCACGGTCCACAGGAAAATTTCCCCGAGGCCGGTGGAAATCGGCCCCATCGCGGTTTCGATCCCCGTAGGCAATTGCTCGCGGGCCACCTGCAGGCGCTCGTTGACCAACTGGCGGGCGAAGAACAGGTCAGTGCCGTCCTTGAAGATCACCGTCACCTGGGACAAGCCGGAGCGTGACAGCGAACGGGTCTGCTGCAGCCCCGGCAAGCCGGCCATCGCGGTTTCGATGGGAAAGGTAATGCGCTGCTCGGTTTCCAGCGGCGAAAAACCGGCCGCCGCCGAGTTGATCTGCACCTGCACATTGGTGATGTCGGGCACCGCGTCGATGGGCAGCTTCTGATAGCTGGCGATGCCGACACCGGCCATCAACAGCACCGCCAGCAGCACGATGATGCGCTGCTCGATGGCGAATTGGATAAGGCGCTCAAACATGAGAAATCACTCGCAGGATCAATGGGCGTGCTCGGCCGAGCCCTTGCCCAATTCGGACTTGAGGATGAAGCTGCCGGTGGTGGCCACCTGGGCACCGGCCTCCAGGCCCTGGCGCACTTCGACGTAGCCGTTCTCACTGGCGCCCAGTTCGAGATGGCGGGTGATAAAACCGTCTGGCGTGCGTACGAATACCGACGGTTTTTCCTCGACGGTCTGGATCGCCGTTTGCGGCACGGTGACCTTGGCCTGGTAGGTGTCCGTGGCCAGTTGCACGGTGACAAACAGCCCTGGACGCCAGGCGTCATCGGGGTTGGGCACCGTCACGCGGACGGTGGCGGTGCGTGTTTGCTCGCCGAGCAAATTGCCGACATAAGCCACGGTGCCCAGCACGTCGGTGCCCATTTCCGTGGAGCTGACCTTCACCGGTTTGCCGAGTCGGACCTTGTTCAAATCCTTGGGAAATACGCCAAAGGTGACCCACACCTGCGACAGGTCAGAAAGCGTGAAGGCGTTGCTGGTCTCGCTCACCACCTCGCCGACGCCGAGGTGTTTTTCCACCACTACACCTGCGAACGGCGCCCGCAGCTCGTAACGATTGCCACCGACCAGCACGGTGTTGCCGCTGAGCGCGGTCATCTTTTGGCGGGCATTGTTCAGCGCAATTTCGGCTTCTTGCAGGGTTTGGCGCGCCAGCAGGTAATCCTGCTCGGCGGAGATCTTGTCCTGCCACAACTGGCGTTCACGCTGGAAGGTGATACGCGCCAGTTCAACCCGGCGCTCGCTGGCTGCCAGCTCACTGCGCTGGTCGGAAATCTGCTGGCTGGCGATCACCGCAAGCAGCTCGCCCTTCTTCACTGCCTGGCCCAGATTGACCTTCACCGACTCCACCACACCGGCCGCGCGCGGGACGATGTGCGAGGTGCGGTCTTCGTCGAAACGCACCTCCCCCGGCAGCGTCAGCAGTGTGCTGATCGACTGGGGTTGGGCCTCGGCAAGTTCGATACCGGCGGCCTGGATTTGCTGTTCAGTCAGCTCAAGCTTGCCTTCTTCTTCCTCGGCATTGGCCACGCCGGACAGCATCAGGCCCAAGGCGACGGCAAGCGCCACGCCGTGTCGTTTGTTCATAAGGCACTCCAGAAAAAATCAAAACCGGGCGAGGTCGCCGTAAATCCGTTCGATGCGCAGCCAGGCATCGGTAGCCTGGGCGGTGGCCGCAAGGTATTGGGTGCGCGCCGCGATCAGGGTGCGCTGGGCGTCGAGCACGTCGAGGAAGTTGAACTTGCCCATCTCGAAGCCGCGGGTGGCGCTGTCCACCGCGCTTTGGGCGGCGGGCAGGATCTGCTGGTTGAATGCGCGCACTTCAGTATTCGCGGTTTGCCACAGGTCCAGGGCCTGGCGGGTTTCGGTACGCAGGCGCAATTCGGTAGCGTTGCGCAGGTCGCGGGCCTGATCGGCACGGCGCGTGGCGGCGAGTACGTTGCCCTGGTTGCGGTTGAACAACGGAATCGGCATCGACACGCCGACCAGGTTCACCCGCTCGCGCACACTGGCGTCGTACTGGCTGCCAATCGATACATCGAGGTCGGGAATACGCTGGGCTTTTTCCAGGCCTACGCTGGCTTCGTGCTGCACGATCTGCAGTTCGGCCAGGCGCAGTTCGGCGGTCTGTTCAAGACGCGCCAACAGTTGCGCGGCGGAGGGCAACGGCGGTGTGGAGTGGCTTGGCGTGGCGACGGCCTGGAAGTCGGTCGCCGCGCTGCCGGTACTGGCGGCCAGGCGGCGATAGGCGTCGGTGAGGCCCATGTGCGCGCGGTTGAACTCGAGGCGGATCTGCGACAACTGCACCTGGGCCCGCGTGGCTTCCACCGGTGAGGATTTGCCGGCGGTGACACGACCGTTGGCGACCACCAGCCCGCGCTCGGCCAAGGCCAGGGAGCGTTGCGCCAGGTCGAGACGTTCCTGGGCGCGCAGGGCACCGTAATAGCCGTCGATCACCTCGGCGCGCAGCGTATTGCGGCGCTGTTCCAAGGCCAATGCGGCAGCGTCCTGGGCACGCGTCGCCACGTCAATGCGGGCACCGCGCTTGCCGCCCAGTTCGAGGGTTTGGCTTAGCTTGAGGGTGGTGGTACGCGTATCGCGACGTGTGTCTTCGGCATCCCACGACGCCACCGGATTGGGGATCAGCCCGGCCTGCTGGCGACCGCCCTCGGCGATCTCGATTTCCCATTGCGCAGCCGCCAGGTCGGGGTTGTTGGCGAAGGCGGTTTGCAGGGCGGCGTCGAGGGTGAGGGTTTGTGCCTGGGCCATGCTGGCAGCTCCCCACAACAACGTCGCCCCCACCAGCTTTCTAACGGAAATTGCCATAACGAGAGTTCCACGCCCATAAAGTAAAAGCCGGGAGAATGTAGCGTTCGCGACTTATCAGAGCGGTGGAGCAAAGATTACAAATCCGACAGCAATGGCTCTGCGGCGGGCGTTATCAGGTATGCTTTTCGGACAAGAAACAAAAAGAAACAATTTTCCCAACCTGTTCGATAAGGAGTCCCGCCTTGGCGTTATCGACTGCCGCGTGGATGGTTCACGACACCCGTCTCATGCTCTGCGTACTGCTGGCCATCGCCAGCATCATCGTGCTGATCAGCGCGACCAAGTTGCCGCCGTTCCTGTCGATCCTGATCGGCACCTTTATCGCCGGGGTCGGTGCCGGGCTGCCAGCGGAAGAGGTGGCCAAAGCCTTCAGCAAAGGCGCTGGCGCGATCCTCGGTGAAGCCGGGATCATCATCGCCCTGGGCTCGATGCTGGGTGCGCTGATGGCGGAATCCGGCGCGGCCGACCGCATCGCAACCACGCTGCTCGGGCTGGGCAAAGGCAAGTCGTTGCCGTGGGTGATGGCGCTGGTGGCGATGGTGATCGGCCTGCCGCTGTTCTTCGAAGTGGGCCTGGTGATGATGGTGCCGATCATCTTTGTGATGGCCAAACGTTCGAACCAGCCACTGTTGAAAATCGCCATCCCGGCGCTGGCGGGCATGACCACCTTGCACGCCTTGATGCCACCGCACCCAGGGCCGCTGATTGCGGTGGGCGCATTGCACGCCGACCTGGGCCTGACCATGTTGCTGGGCTTCTGCCTGGCGGTGCCGGCGGTGATCCTCGCCGGGCCGCTATATGGCAACTGGCTGTCCAAGCGCCTGCATGTGGAGGAGCCAGCCGACATCGGCGCGCTGTTCAGCGCCCCGCCCAAGGCACCGCGCCAGCCTAGCTTTGGCGTGTCATTGCTGATCATTCTGTTGCCGGTGATTTTGATGCTCGGGAGCACCTTGGCCAAAGTCGCGCTGCCGGCCGAAAGCAGCGTGGGCCTGACCCTGAAATTCCTCGGCGAACCGCTGATCGCCCTCGGCCTGGCCGTGATCGCCGCCGTGATCTGCCTGGGCTGGGCCGCCGGCATGCCGCGCGCCGAAGTCGGCAACACCCTGCGCAAGGCCCTTGCGCCTATCGCCGTGTTGCTGCTGACCATCGGCGCCGGCGGTGGCCTCAAGCAAACCCTGCTCGACGCCGGCGTCAGCCAGACCATCAGCAAAGTCGCCGAAGGCGCGCACATGCCGTACCTGCTGCTGGCCTGGTTGATCGCCGTGGCGCTGCGCCAGGCCACCGGCTCGGCCACGGTCGCCACCACCACGACCGCCGGCATCCTCGCACCGATGATGGCCGGGTTGGCGGCGACGCAAAGCTCACTGGTGGCGCTGGCGATCGGCGCCGGCTCGGTGTTCTTCTGCCACGTCAACGATGCCGGGTTCTGGATGGTGCGCGAGTACTTTGGCTTGCAACTGAAGCAGACGATTTGGGTGTGGTCGGTGTTGCAGACGATTGTTTCGGTCGTCGGCCTGGTCAGTACGCTGGTGCTGTGGCACTTCTTGACCTGACCTTCAGGCCGCCAAGGTGTGGCGCTTACCAAACAGCGCCACACTTGCCACCCCCACCGCGCCCATCACCACGCAATAACCCACGCAAATCCATGGGCTGGTCGGCATCAACGCGATCAACATCAGCGGCGTGGTACTCGCCCAGAGTGCATAGGCGATGTTGTAGGTGAAGGAAATTCCCGACACCCGCACCTGCGCCGGAAACAGGCCGACCATCACCGATGGCACCGCACCGACCACCCCGCAACTCAAGCCCGCCAGCGCATACGCCGCGCCGAGCCAGATGCCGCCGCTGATCAGGCTGGCGTACAGCACGAAAATACCCACCGGCAGCAGCAGGCTGTAGACCAGTACCGCGCGCCAGGCACCAATGCGGTCCACCAGCAGGCCGGCGAGGACGCAGCCGATATTCAGGAAGACGATGCCCAGGGCGCTCAAGGCAAAGGTGTGGCTGGGGCTCATGCCGAAGGTTTTCTGCATCATGGTCGGGGTGATGACCACCAGTACCACCACGGCGGAGGTGAGCACGCAGGTGAGGATCATCGCCGGCAGCAGCACGGCGCGATGGTCACGCAATACGGTGCGCAGCGGCATCTCGGCGGCGGCCTGGCGGCGGGCCTGCATTTCGAGGAAGACCGGGGTTTCGCTGAGCCAACGCCGCAGCCACACGCCGATCACGCCGAACACACCGCCGAGCAGGAAGGGGAAACGCCAGGCGTAGTCGAGAATTTCGGCCGGGGTGAAGACTTGCGCCAGCAGCGTGGCAGTCAGCGCACCGAGCAGGTAGCCGAAGGTCAGGCCGGCTTGCAGGAAGCCCAAGGCGTAGCCACGATGGTTGCGCGGTGCGTGTTCGGCGACGAAGGTCCAGGCGCTCGGCACTTCACCGCCCACCGCCGCGCCTTGCAGCACACGCAGCGCCAGCAGGATCAGCGGTGCGAAGTAGCCGATCTGTGCGTAGGTGGGCATGATCCCGATCAGCAAACAGGGCAACGCCATCATCAGGATGCTCAGGCTGAACACGCGCTTGCGTCCCAGATGATCGGCGAAGTGCGCCATGAGGATGCCGCCCAGTGGGCGCGCGAGGTAGCCGGTGACGAAGATGCCGAAGCTTTGCAGCAGACGCAGCCACTCGGGCATTTCCGGCGGGAAGAACAGTTGGCTGAGGGTCAGCGCAAAAAACACGAAAATAATGAAGTCGTAGATTTCCAAGGCTCCGCCCAAGGCGGCCAGGCCCAGGGTTTTGTAGTCGGAACGGGAAAAACGCTGCGCCTGTGGAACAGAGGTGGCAGTCATGTTGAGGCTCGGCAGACAAACAAAATGGCGTGCAGGTTATGAGCTGAGCCGGATGATGGCAATCGCGGCAGATATATTTGTTTTCCTCATTGATCGATGAAGATAACTGCATTCCCATATCAATGGCCGTGGAGGAACATGCGCGAAAACTGCCGCCCCCATAATAACTACAAGAGGTATGACTCGTGGCCGATGCTATCGAAGAAAGCCGCTATGCCCGATTTGCCCTGCGCTGCTCGAACTTTGCCGAGCGCTGGTTCCCCGACTCCTGGGTGTTCGCCGCCCTCGCCGTGATCATCGTCGCCGTGGCGACCCTGGGCATGGGCGCCGCACCGACCGAAGCCGCCAAGGCCTTTGGCGACGGGTTCTGGAGCCTGATCCCGTTCACCATGCAGATGGCCTTCGTGGTGATCGGTGGTTACGTGGTCGCCAGCTCGCCGCCGGCGGTCAAGCTGATCGACCGCCTGGCGCGCATCCCGAAAAACGGCCGCTCCGCCGTGGCGTGGGTCGCGTTGATCTCCATGGTGGCGTCATTGCTCAACTGGGGCCTGTCCCTGGTGTTCGGCGGTTTGCTGGTGCGTGCACTGGCCCGGCGTACGGATTTGCGCATGGACTACCGTGCTGCGGGTGCGGCGGCCTATCTGGGCCTGGGTGCGGTGTGGGCCTTGGGGCTGTCATCTTCGGCCGCACAATTGCAGGCCAACCCGGCCAGTTTGCCGCCGTCGATCCTGTCGATCACCGGGGTGATCCCGTTTACCGACACCATCTTCCTGTGGCAATCCGGCGTGCTGTTGCTGGCGCTGATCGTGGTGTCGCTGATCATCGCCTACGCCACCGCGCCCGGCCCGAACAGCGCCCGTGACGCCAAGGCGTGTGGCGTCGACCCGGCCTTCAACCTGCCCAAGCTGCAACCACCAACTCGCCCCGGCGAATGGCTGGAACACAGCCCGTTGCTGACCATTCTGCTGGCATTGCTGGCGGCGGGCTGGTTGTTCCATGAGTTCTCGACCAAGCCGGCGATCAGCGCGATTTCGGGGCTGAACACCTATAACTTCCTGTTCATCATGGTGGGCGCCCTGCTGCACTGGCGCCCGCGCAGCTTCCTCGATGCGGTGGCCCGTGCAGTGCCGACCACCACCGGCGTGCTGATCCAGTTCCCGCTGTACGGTTCGATTGCAGCGCTGATGACCGTGGTCAAGGGCGGCGACGGCCAGACCCTGGCGCACCATATCTCGACCTTCTTCACCTCCATCGCCTCCCACGACACTTATGCCCTGCTGATGGGCGTGTACTCGGCGGTACTGGGCTTCTTTATTCCATCGGGCGGCGGTAAGTGGATCATCGAAGCGCCTTACGTGATGCAGGTCGCCAATGACCTGCAATACCACCTGGGCTGGGCGGTGCAGATCTACAACGCGGCCGAGGCACTGCCGAACCTGATCAACCCGTTCTATATGCTGCCGTTGCTGGGCGTGCTGGGGTTGAAGGCGCGGGATTTGATCGGGTTTTCGTTTGTACAGTTACTGGTGCACACACCGTTGGTGCTATTCCTGCTGTGGGCGCTGGGGACGACCTTGAAGTATTTACCGCCGGTGATGCCGTAGGGCACGGCGTTTCTGATGACGTGCATAGGGGTTGTCCTACTCGATACGATGACAACCCTGACTCCTCCTGCCAGCCCCTTTGATTAACCTTGGATGCCTCTCACATAGCCCAAGGAAAATCCGAATGACCCCTTTATCCAAATCACTGGAGCAGTTGCTCGATGATATTTACAAAGACGACAACGTATCGTTCGTCGAGTACAAGACCCTGCGAGACGAAGCCGATCGCCGCATGGCTGCTGTCATCAAGGAATTTGGCCTGCATAACAACGTAACCGCCTTCCAGAAAGCCATGGATGTGGCCATGCAACTACTGCAGACCAGCGTTATCGATGCAAAAAAAGCCACCCTGACCGACACCGGCGAGGCAATCGTCAAGGATGCCGTGACGGCTCAGGTAGAGTACCTGCGCGCCGGCAGCCAATTGGCACTGCGTCTGTTGTGATCGCCTGACTCGAAACGCTGTCTTCGTTCCGTCACATTGCATTGCTACCGTCCTGCGAAATATCTTGCAACAACTCGCCAGCAAGGACTCCCCGCAATGAGTGACGATCACGAAGACCGCCCTGCCCCCGATTCCGCAGCCCAACCGCCGGTAGATACCAGCCGTCGGCGCTTCCTGGGGGGCGCGGCGGTATTGGGGGTCGGCGCGACCTTGAGTGCCTGCGGCAATAGCAGTGAGGCGCCCGGCAAGCCAGCAGCGCGGCCGCTCACACCGCAGGAGCTGGACAAGGCCTTGCACGACCAGGTGAAGACCGTGGTGGTGATCTACGCCGAGAACCGTAGCTTCAACAACCTGTTTGCGGACTTCCCTGGCGTTGAGAAACCGCTGTCGGCGCTTTCTGCCACCGACACACAACAACGCGACCGCGACGGCAGCCTATTGACCACCCTGCCCCCCGTCTGGGGCGGTGTGCTGCAAGTGGGCCCGCAAAGCGTGGACGGGGTGACTTACCCCAGCGAAGTGCAATTCCAGGAAAACCTGCCCAACGCCCCGTTCGCCCTCAAGGGCCCGAACGCTGAAGACCTGCCGTTGAGCCTGGTCACCCGCGACTTGTGGCACGTGTTCTACCAGAACCAGATGCAGATCAACGGCGGCAAGAACGACGGTTTCGTCGCCTGGGCCGACTCCGGTGGCCTGGTCATGGGCCATTACGCCCAGAGCCGTTATTCCCTGCGCCTGTGGGACGTGGCCAAGGAGTTTGTGCTCTGCGATAACTTCTTCCAGGGTGCGTTTGGTGGCTCGTTCCTCAACCATCAATACCTGATCAGCGCCACCGCGCCGTTTTACCCGAATGCCGCGCAGTCGGTGGCCAAGGCGCAGATCGCCACGCTGCAAAGCGATGACCCGACCGATACGCGTCTCAAGCCCCTGGATAAATCCCCGGCCAGCGCCATGACCGGCGCGCCGCAGTTCGGCCCCAGCGCGCTGACCCCGGACGGCTACGCTGTGAACACCCTGGCGCCACCTTACTGGCCGACCTGGATTCGTGACCCGGAAAACCCGGATTACGCAAAGCCTGACCTGCCCAACGTGCTGGTGCCGCAAACTCACGAACATATCGGCGACAAGCTGTCGAAAAAGAACGTCGACTGGGCCTGGTACGCCGGGGCGTGGCAGGCGACGCTGGATCAGTTCAAGGATTCGGGCGGCATTCCGAAGATTCCAAACTTCCAGTACCACCACCAGCCGTTCAACTATTTCAAGCAACAAGGCCCCGAGAACCGTGCGGAGCGTGACAAGCGCCTGCGCGATGGCGGCTTGGGCGATGAGTCGAGCACCAACAAATTCTTTGCCGATGCCCAGGCCGGCAAGCTGCCAGCCGTGAGCTTCTACAAGCCCCAGGGCAACCTGAATATGCACGCCGGTTATGCCGACGTGGCCTCGGGCGACCGCCATATCGCCCGCGCCTTAAAGGTGCTGCAGGAAAGCCCGCAGTGGAAAAACATGGTGGTCGTGGTGACCGTCGATGAAAACGGCGGCTGGTGGGACCACGTCGCCCCGCCCAAAGGCGACCGTTGGGGCCCAGGCACGCGCGTCCCGGCGCTGGTGGTCTCGCCCTTCGCGCGCAAAGGCACCGTGGACCATACGGTGTACGACACCGCATCGATCCTGCGTTTGATTACGCGGGTCTTCCAGCTGGAGGCCCTGGACGGGCTCAAGCAACGCGATGACGCCATGATTGCCCGAGGCCAGAAACCCATGGGGGATTTGAGTAACGCGTTGCAGTTCAGCGTGTAGGACGCTTATCCAATAGCGACATGCCTGGCGATTTAGCACGCGGTTTTCCTGGTCAACCGCTACTGTGAGGAGGTGGGCTTTCATCCCGCGCAGACGGGCCTTCGCTGACAAGGAACCAAGTATGTTCAAACCGACCAGGTTGTCCTTCACCCTGGCCGCACTGCTGGCCAGTGCGGTCGTACACGCCGACATCGAAGTACCACTGGGCAGCGCTCAACGGGTCACCCAGTTGTTCGCTTACCCCAATAACTGCAATGTGATCTGCTTTCGGCCATGGACGCTGGAGCAGACCGCCGAGCACTACCTCAACCAAAGCTTGCAGCGTGACGGCTATAGCCGAGCCAAGGTCAGCGTCAAAAACCATGAAGGGCAGCTCGCGGCGACCTTCAGCGGTGTACCTGAGAGTTACGGCCAGCCCCTGAGCGCGCTGCTTAATACTGCTGACCTGGCCTACCAGGGCGCGAGCAAACTCAACAGCGACGGCAAGTGGGCCTACAACTGGTACCTGTTCCTGCCGCTGGGCATGGCCCTGGAAAACCGCAAGAGCATCGAGTTGCTGCATTTCCCGCCGGATTATTCACTGACCCAGGCCCAGGATTACCTGGAGTCGGCCACCACCGACCGCTGGGCCAGCCTGCTCACCGACAACGGCGTGCCGGCCACCGAAACCCCGGCCTACCAGACCATCATCGACATCGCGCCCATCGCCGCGCCGTCCAACGCGGGCAAGGACCTGGAGAACGTCTACGGCTACTTCACCGACTACCAGACCCGCATGGTCAGCGAACTGAGCCTGCACCCCAACGGCTCGCTGCCAATGGTCGCGTTCGGCGCGCCGGTGCGCAGTTGGGTCAAACAACAATACGGGCAAACCGTGGGTGTATTGGGCCTGGCGCAGATCAGCCCTGTCGCGGGCAAGACCGTCTCGGTGCTGGGCGCCAACCACCCCAGCTACATCTGGTACGCGGCCAGCCCGGACACCTATGACGGTAACGAGCAGAAAGCCGACGACGCCGGCTTGAAAGTGATGGGCCAGGACTTGAGCGCCGCCTGCTGGCAGGCCGGAATGGGCCAGAAACCGGCGAGCGATCCGAATGTGCTGCTCAAGGCCTGCATGAACACCTGGCAGGTCACGCGCAAAGAGCAGACCTGTGAGTTGTTCTACTCCTCGGTGCGCAACCTGACCCCGGAACAAGCGAATGCCAAATGCGCCACGCCCGCGATCAAAGCGCAGCTCAAACAGCTGAAAAACGCAGCGCCTGCCCCTGCGCTCACCGCCCCGGCGCTGTAGAGCGCCCAAAAAATCCGATTTCTACTGTCAAGGTTGACAGTAGAAATCAGATCCATGTTCAGCGAGTCTTGAGGCGGGCCCATCCGCTGCAAGACTGGCAGTCAGACTCCATCCGCAGGTCGAGGCAGCCCCACCAAGGAGAGTTATGAAGACTCAAGCCATGGATAAGGCTAAAACCACTGTGTCTGGCTGCCTGTACCCATTCAAGCCGCTGCTCATCAAAGACGGCTACCCCTCGTCCGAGCACTTCCAGGTCGTACAAGCCACCGATGGCACCGAGGCCGGTGTCCAGGCTCGCACAGCCTTTGATAGCCGCCTGCGCATCGCCAAGGTCTCCGGTTACGCCGTGAGCGAGCGACGTCCGCACACGTTGCAACTGTCACCTCGCATCCACCTCTACGACTCTTGGTTCTGCGGCCTGATGCGGCACTCCTGCAACCCCAATGTGTTTTTCGACACCACCTACCTGGAGCTCTGGACCGTGCAGCCCATCCCCGCAGGCGCCCCGTTGACCCTGGACTACGCGAGTACCGAGGACGCGTTGTTCCGGCAGTTCGCTTGCCACTGCGGCGAGCTGAACTGCCGAGGCTGGATCACCGGCAGCCAGGAGCCGTTGAACGCCGAAGGACAGGCGTTCATGACCCGTTGGCGGATGCGCAAGCGACCTTAAGCTTCGCCCAACGGGCGCAGGCGATACTGTGGCGGCAACTGCTCGAAGCCACTGATGGTGGTGTTCAAGCTCTTCCAGCGGCCATCCTTGATGCCGTAGATGCAGCCATGGATCGACAGGCTCTGCCCACGGTGCCAGGCGTTTTGCACAATGCTGGTGTGGCCGACGTTGGCCACCTGCTGGATCACGTTCAGCTCGCACATGCGGTCCACCCGTTCCTCTTCAGTCGGCAATTGGGCCAGCACGTCACGGTTTTCATAGTAGAGATCGCGGATGGTGCGCAGCCAGCCGTCGATCAGGCCGAACTGGCGGTCCTGCATCGAGGCACGCACGCCGCCGCAGCCATAGTGGCCGGTGACGAGGATATGTTTGACCTTGAGCACATCGACCGCGTACTGGATCACCGACAGGCAATTGAGGTCGGTGTGCAGCACCACGTTGGCGACGTTACGGTGTACGAACAAATCACCGGGCAGCATGCCGACGATCTCGTTGGCCGGTACGCGGGCGTCGGAACAACCGATCCACAGGTATTCAGGGGTCTGCTGGCGGGCGAGCTTGGCGAAGAATTCGGGATCTTCCTGTTTGATCGCATCCGCCCAGCGTTCGTTGTTATCAAGCAGGTCTTGTAGTTCGTTCATCAGGGAAAGCCTCAGGAATGATGCGCAGCTTTGACAGACGACCGCCCGTCCGGGTCACGCCGATCATAAAGATAGCCGGCGGGCAATTACTTGAATCTTGGTGGGCCATGCCTGTCCACACACTATAAGCCCCACAGTATGAGGATTGGCCATGACTGAATCACGACGTCCCTACGGCGCTACACAGCCCGAACCGATTGACGACAACGAAGACCGCATGGGCTCGATGCGGGAGCTGGATTTTGACGAAGAAGAGCCGACGGCTGAGATCGGCAACGAGATCCCCCTTCACGAGCGCGAGCACCTGATGCCCGACGAACGGGTGCGTGAGGCCGGAATGACCGGGGCTTCGACCGATGATCATGAATCGACTGATGATGATATGAGCCCGGAAACGCTGATCCATGAAGATGGTGCGCGGGATGCTCGGGAGGAAGGTGAGGATAATGCGGCGGATTATGACCTGAGCATTGTGGATGAAGATGAGATTGGCGGCGGGAATGGCTTGGATGAGGCCGAGTTGGCCGACATTGACCCTGTAGACGGAAACCGCTGATGCAACACGGTAAAAATGTGGGAGGGGGCTTGCCCCCTCCCACATGGATTTCAGTGCTTAATCGACCAGTGTGCAGGCCATGACGACCGCATCTTCGCGCCCGCCGACAGCCGGGTAGTAGTCCCGACGACGCCCAATCTCGTTGAAGCCATAGCGCTCATACAAACGGAACGCGCCGGTGTTGCTGTCGCGCACTTCCAGGAAGCATTCGCGAGCCTTGGCGGCATAGGCGCGGGACATCAGGTGCTCCAACAGCGCCAAACCCAGGCCACGGCCCTGGTTTTCCGGCTTGACGGTGATGTTCAGCAAATGCGCTTCATCCAGGATGATCTGCACCACGCCGTGGCCGACCTGCTGCTCGCCTTCGAACATCAGCCAGATCTGGTACTTGCCCAGCCCATCGAGAAAGATCCCGCGGGTCCAGGGGTGGCTGAACGCCGCGTATTCGATTTTCAGCACGGCGTCGAGGTCGGCCTCGGTCATCGGGCGGAAGGATAAAGCCTCACTCATCGGTTGTTTTCCAGCGCGCCATCAGCCGGCGCATGGCTTGCCAGACATCAGCCTTACGCTGTGGCTCTTCCATTAATAATTCCAGGCCCGGCAGGGCCCATACCGAACCCAGGCCTTCGACCTGCAGTTCGCGGTACCAGGATTCTGCATTCGCCTCACCGGCAAACCGCACGGCGGGCAGCCCGATCAGCCACAGGCACACGCAGGGTTCGTCCTCCAGGCGTGCCGACACGAAGCCTTGCACAAAATCCCGCGCCGCTTCCGGGCCCTGGTCCATGGTGCCGCGCACCAGCAACGGCCAACGTACCGGGTCGCCAACGATTTGCGGGCTGTCGGGCAGGCCGGCGGCGCGCAACATGTCCTTGAGCAGCATGTAGGCGGGGTCGCGGGTCTGGAAACGCTCGCCGGTGGGCAATTCCACCAGCAGCAGGCAGCGCCCGGCCCGCAGCAGCTGCAGGGCGAAACGCGGTGGCGGCACCACCGGCGCCTTGACCACCGGGGCGGCCTCTTCGGCCACCACCGGCTTGGCCATGGGCGAGGGGCGTGGCACTTCGATCTTGGCCCGTTCGACCGCCGGGCGCGCCTGCGGCACTGGCTTGGCCACCACCACCGGGACGGCGGCCTCCTCGCCCGAGGTCTCGAACGCCTCATAGGGCTCAAGCGCCTCTAACAGCTCGGGCCGCGACGGGGCGGCGAACGGCAGTTCGGTGCGGGGCAGCCAGTTGACCACCTGCATGGCGGTCAAGTAAGCGCGACGTCGGGACTCGATAAGCACAGCTCGGCCACTTGTGGATAAGTAAAGAGCGGGGATTCTACCGCTGTTCGGTAACAATCGCCCACTGTGCACTGACCGGCTGTGGATAAATCCCGCGCCTGATGCAGTACAATCGCGACTTTTAATCGCCAACCAGCCGGCCATTCCCATGATCGAACCCAAGCGCGTCCTGCGCGCCCTCGCCGAACACTGGGCCTTACTTGAGCCACTGTGCGAACACTTCGACCAAGGCACCCTGAGCCTGAGCGAGCTGCGCACACAACTGGCCGCCCAACAACTGGACAGCACGCCCCAGGACATCACCAGCCTGCTGGACGTGTGGATTCGCCTGGACATCCTGGTGCCTGTCGCCAAGAGCCCCAACCGTTTCGAGCTCAACGCGCAGATCCACGACTTCCTGGCTTATCTTCGCAAGGAGCACCGGCTTGGCCTGTGCCTGGAAATCGAGGCCTACCTGCGCCATCTGGAGCGCCTCGCCGGTTATATCCAGGACGCCTTCGACATCCGTGATGGCCACGACCTGGCCCGCCAGCTGCGCCTGCTCGATATGCGCGTACGCGACGTACTGAAAAAACTCGCCAACGACGAACAGGCCCTCGCGGCCGTGGCCGACCGCGCCAAGACCAGCGACCGGCAGATCCCGTTGCGCCAGCGTTACGCCGAAGTCCTGGCGACCTGGGACGAGTACGTCGAACCAATGATCCAACTGGTGAACGCCGACGGCGCCTTCGAACAAGGCGTGCGCAAGGTGGAAAACGTACTGTTGCGCATGCTCACCGAGCAACAGCGTCTCGGCCACCTGGTGGACGATGACATGCTGCTGCGCACCCACGCGCGCATCCTCGAAATGCAGACCAGCGCCCAACTGACGTTGCGTCATGCCCGCGAACTGCTGTTGCCGCTGCGCGAAGAAGCGCGTCGGCACAATGCCGTGACCCGCGGCGCGGCGCTGGCGCTCTCGGCCATCCGCCGTAAAGGCCTGGACGCGGTGCCGCAGGCGGCGATGCCGATGTTTACCCGGCCGCAAAGCACCTTCCTGGGCAGTGCCAGCCAGGTCGAGGCCTATGTGTATGCGCTGGCGAACTTCGAGCCGAAACCGGCACGGTTCCCCAAGGCGCACAAATCCCACAAGGGCGAAGCCCAGCGCGCGCCGCGTACGGTCAAGGAAATGCTCGAGCGCTGCGAAGACGCACTGCCGATGCCGGACCTGATGACCTGGCTGCTGGAGCAGGAGCCGGACGGTGCCACCGACGAATTGCTGTACTGGTTCTCGCGGCTCTCGCGCGAAAAACGCTTCAAGCGCGAGCGCCTGGAACGCCGCGACTACCACACACACGAGCACCAGGTCAGCCTGCGCTCATTCGCCCTGCTCCCGGCCGGCACCGACGCCGCCGAGCATCCTGCGAGTACACCTTATGCATCTTGATCTATCCGAACTGTCCCAGCTGGCGCCGATCTTTCGCGAGCTGTTCAAGGGTTACCACGTCAGCCGCCGCGACCCCGAGTTGTACGCACAGCTGTCGAACTTCCAGGACCAGTACCGCACGCTGTTCAAGGCCCTGGGCTTTGAGCTGGTGTGCGATACCCGTGGCTTCTACTACTTCGTGCCGGACTCCGCGATTGCCAGCGCCCAGGTCAACAAGACCGCCCAGCGCCTGGCGCTGTTCACCTTCATCATTGTCGAGCACCTGGCCGACCAGGGCCGCGACCCGATCGCCGTGCTCGACGGAGGCAGCCTCGGCCGTGATGAACTGCCGTCCCTGCTGGAAAAGTATCGCGACCTGTTTATCCAGGCCGAAGTACAGACCCAGGAAGAACTCGAAGAAAAAATCATGCGCCGCATGACCCAACTGGGTTTTGCCAGCGAAGACAACGGCATCTATCGCTTCCTGCCACCGATGCACCGCTTCCTCGACGTGTGCCTGTCGGTGCAGCAGGACCGTGACCTCGCCGCCAGCGTGCACAGCGTGTTGCCGTTGCCTGCGCCAGTGATCATCGACGAAGACAGCGATGAAAAATTGCTGAAGACCGATGACCCACTGGACTTGAGTGACTTCGCGCAAGAAAGCGAAGAAGACGCCCTGGCCCGCGCCATTGCCGAAGAACAGGAGACCGACGCATGAGTAAGGAACGCTACGGCATCCGCCGCTTCGCGCTATTGAACACCGCCGGTTACAGCCTGGGTTTGTTCCCGCTGGAAGAACCGCTGTCGGTGTACGGCGCCAACAACCTGGGTAAATCCGCGTCGATCAACGCCTTGCAGTTCCCGATCCTCGCGCGCATGTCGGACATGAGTTTCGGCAAGTACACCCTGGAGCAATCGCGGCGCTTCTACTTTGCCACCGACACCAGCTACATCCTGGTGGAAGTCTCCCTGCCCCACGGCCCGCACGTAATCGGCGTGGTCGGGCGCGGTCCGGGCGGCGGTTTTGGTCACCAGTTCTTTGCCTATGCCGGCAAGCTGGACCTGGCCCATTACCAGAAAAACGACACCTGCCTGCGCCAGAAAGAGCTGTTCACCAACCTTGAGCGTGAGGGCCTGAAAGCCTACGAACTCAAGCCGGATGAACTGCGGCGTTTGCTGGTGGGCGGTCACACGTCGATCCCGCTGGACCTGACCCTGATCCCGCTGCGCTCCACCAGCGAACAGAGCCTGAAGACCTTCCGCGCGCTGTTTATCAACCTGTTGCACATGCGCGAAATCACCGCTGCCAAGCTCAAGCAGCTGTTCCTCGATGCGTTCGAACACAGCCTGCGTTCTGGCAGCGTCGATTACATCGCCGCGTGCGAAGAAGCCTTCCGCGATGTGCGACGCATGGAGCAGGACTATAACTCCCTGGTCGCTGCCGGCCCGCTGGTCGAAGCCTTGGCCAATGGCGTTCGGCAGCGCGACGCCCTGCGCGGCAAACTGCATCGCCTGTCGCCGCTGCTGGACTCGCTGCTGGGCACTTGGTCGGACTACGCCAGTGCGCGCAAGGAAGAGCTGACCATCCAGGCCGAGCACTACCGCAACGAGCAGGACGCGCTGCAGAACGACCAGCGTGGCGGCACCCAGGAGTTGATGCGCCTGGAGCGTGAAATCAGCGGTATCCAGCGTTGGCTGGGCGAGCTGTCGGTGCTCAAGCATCGCTTTGCCCTGGTGGATGACGTCAAGGTGCTGGAGCAGCAACTGCTGGCGGCCAAGGACGCTCACGATGAACTGGCGGGCGCCCTGGCGCAGTCGCGGCAGTTCAGCGCCGAGGATTTGGACGAGCGTCTGCGCGACCTGGAAAAACGCTTGAAGTCGGTCAAGCAGCAGCTTGATCACGCGGATAACAACAGCTACGCCAAGCTGCGCGAAGAGTTTTCGCAGCAGGATGTCGAGCGCCTGATGCGCCTGTTCAACAGCTCGTTGTTCAGCCTGCCGCTGGGTGAGCACGGCATCACGCTGGACGAGGACGGCCAGTGGGTCAAATCCCTGGAGCAGATCCTGGATGGCTTCAAGGGCGAGCGCTTTGAAGTGCCGGGGCTGTCCATCGACATCTCGCACATCGAACCACCGGCGTTGCAGGCCCTGGCGGATCGCGCGGCATTGCGCGACCAGAAAGAGCGCCTGGAAAAAGAACTCAAGCAACTGAAAACCCAGCAAGCCGTGGCCTCTGACCGCGCTGCGAGCAAGACCCAGACCGAAGCGCTGTACCAGCAGGTGCTCGACGCGCAAAAGGCTCTGGAAGACTTCCGCCGCGCGCAAACCCTGAGTGCAGAGGAAGGCGAAAAACTGGAAAACCTGGCGCAGATGGAAGCAGCCCAGGATGAGTTGAAGCGTTCCAGTGACGCCTTTACCGAACGCGTCCAGCAACTGTCCGCCAAGCTGCAACTGGTAGGCCGGCAGATCGGCGATATGGAAGCCAAGCAACGCACGTTGGATGACGCCTTGCGCCGTCGCCAACTGTTGCCGGCGGACCTGCCATTCGGCACGCCGTTCATGGACCCGGTCGATGACTCCATGGACAACCTGCTGCCGCTGCTCAATGACTATCAGGACAGCTGGCAGGGCTTGCTGCGTGCCGATGGCCAGATCGAGGCACTGTACGCTCAGGTGCGCCTCAAGGGCGTGGCCAAGTTCGACAGCGAGGATGACGTAGAGCGTCGCCTGCAATTGTTGATCAACGCCTATGCGCACCGTACTGATGAGGCACTGACACTGGGCAAGGCACGCCGTGCGGCGGTCACTGACATTGCGCGGACCCTGCGCAATATCCGCAGCGACTACGACAGCCTGGAACACCAGTTGGCGCTGTTCAACCGCGAGATCAACAAGCGTCAGGTGTCCAACCTGCAGAGCTTCCGCATCGTGCTCGCGCCGAACAAGGAAGCCCTCAAGCATATCGACCAGATCATCCACAGTGCTGGCCAGTACGAAGAAGGCGAAACCCTGTCGGTGTTCGATCTCAGCCAAAGTGCCGAGCAGGACAACAAGAACGAAGAGGCCAAGGAATACCTGGCCCGCCTGGTGGCCGCCAACCATAACCAGTTGGGCCTCAAGGATCTGTTCGAGCTGGCTTTCGAGATCACCAAGGTGCACGGTCAGCCGGTGATCCACACCGACATCGACGGTGCGGCGTCCAACGGCACCACCATGACCATCAAGGCGCTGACCAACATGTACTTGTTGCTGCACTTGATGGACCGCGACCAGGCCGGCCGCGTGCGTCTGCCGTACTACCTCGACGAGGCGGCGGATATCGATGAGAAGAACCAGGCAGCGCTGCTGGAAACCAGCTTGCAACTGGGCTTCGTGCCGATCCTGGCGAGTGTGAAGCCGCAGGTGTCTGCCCAGGTGGCAATCGACCTGGAAGGCGGCAGCGGGCCGAACGGGATCTACATCGATGAGGCGGACTGGAAGTACATCCGCCGCCACGATGTGGTGAAGGCAACGGTGAATGTGCAGGCGGATGAGCCGGAGTTGGATGAGGTCTGACGCTTTGCGCTGAAATGTAAAAAGGCCGCGATCGGATGGATCGCGGCCTTTTTTTGGGCTAGGGTTTTGCGGTGTTTTTGACGGCCCTATCGGGGGCAAGCCCCCTCCCACATTGGATTTGTGAACACATTTAAAATGTGGGCCTCGGTCTATTTACCGAGTGGGATTTTAGGCGCCCAGGTCAGCCATTCTTCTTCGAATTTGTCGAACAGCGGGAAGGTTTGCTGCGGCCGCGCGGTGTTCCCCATACGCTCGCCATCTGGCGTGGCAAATGCGATACCGCCGGCCACCAGCGTCTCCAGGGACTCGGTACGCACCGTCGCGCCCTTGAACAAGCCGAAGTCGAGGCCGAAACCGCTGGTGTTCCAGAAGCGGCTGCCACTGTGTACCAGTGGCGCGTATTTGGGTTCGATCAGGATGTGGATCAGCACGCGGTCAGCGGTCTGGCCTAACTCGTAGCCGGTAACCTTGCCCACGGTGACTTCACGGTAGGTCACCGGTACACCTTCCTTCAACGAGCCACGGCGTGCGGCGCTGAGTGTCAGGCTCAGGCCCGCTTCTTGACGGACAGCTTCAGGGGGCTGGTCCAGCGCGACGAAACTCTTCTGCGGGCCGGCATTTTTAGCGGCCGGCTGCACCTCGATGTATTGCCCGGTGACCAGGGTTTCCAGGTTGGAGGTTTTCATCAGCCCGAGCTCTGGCTTGACCACCCAGAACTGGCTGCCGACGCGCGCGATGCGGTCCGCTACTTGGGTAATACGCGCGCTGAGCAACACCGATTGCATATCGGCACTGAGGTCTACACTCTCGATCTTGCCCACATCCAGGCCTTTGAAACGTACCGGTGTGCCTGGACGCATACCATCAGCACGGTCGACCTTGATGGTCACCAGGGTGCCATGCTGATTGGCAGCCTCACGGTCGGCAAACAAGCGGAAACGTGGGATGCGCTTTTTCAGCGGTACGTTCGGCTGCGGCGTTTCGAAGGCAATACCGCCGGCCATCAGGCTGGCCAGGGATTCACTCTTCACCTGGATACCACCGGTGAGGCCGCCGGTCAGGGTGACGCCGCTGGCATTCCAGAAGCGCGTCGAGCCGTTAACCAGGTTTTCGTATTCCTTCTCGATATGAACGCCGATCACCAGTTGCTTGTTCTTGCGCGAGAACTGGTAGCTCTGCACCGAACCGACCTTGACCTGCTTGTAGAGGATCGGGCTGCCGACATCCAGGGAGCCGAGGTTGTCGGTAAATAAGACCATGTGCAGGCCAGGGGAACGCAGGTCCAGCGGCGGCGCCTTGGCACGGGCGACGAATTCGCGTTGCGGGGCGCTGCCTTTGTCACCAGGGCGAATGGCGATGTAATTACCTTTGACCAGAGCTTCCAGGCCGGTAATACCGGCCAGCGAGATAGAAGGTTTGACGACCCAGAACTGAGTGTCCTGAACCAGGTAGTCTTCGGCCAGTGGGTCGAGGGTCAACTCGGCGTTGGCGCTGGACAGGTCCGGGTCGATCTTCAAGGTTTTCAGGCTGCCAACCTGAATGCCTTTGTACATCACCGGTGTACGCCCAGCCTGCAGGCCTTCGAAGTCAGTGAGCTTGACCTTGGCCTTGATACCGGCAGCGGCAGCGTCGAAATCTTCGTACAGGCGGAAGGGCAGGCTCGGATCGGTCGGCGGGCTGTCCTTGCGATTCTCCGGCGTGGCGAAGGCAATGCCGCCGGCGACGATACTGGAGAGGGATTCGCTGCGCACCTTCACTCCAGACAGATTGGCATCGATGCTGATGCCGCTGGCGTTCCAGAAACGGGTGTGTTTGCGTACGAGGTTGGCGTAGGTCGGCTCGATGTAGACCTTAATCTCAACGGTACTCTGGTCCTCGGAGAGCAAGTAGCTTTTGACCTGGCCGACCTGTATCTGCTTGTAGAACACCGGGCTGCCGCGATTGAGCGAACCGAGGCGGTCAGCCTTGATGGTCAGGTGCAGGCCTGGCTTGGCGTCGGACAAAGGCGGCTCTTCGGAGAGTGCCTTGAATTTGCGTGTGGGCTCACCGTCACCTGGGCTGGCGGCGATGTAGTTACCCGAGACCAAGGTTTCCAGGCCGGTGATACCGGCAAGGCTGACACTGGGCTTGACCAGCCAGAAGCGAGTGTTGGTCTTGAGGTATTGCTCGACATCCTTGTTCATCTCGATGGTGGCAATCACCCCGCGATTATTGCCTTCGTCGTCAAGAGCAAGAGTCTTGACCTTACCCACGGACATGCCTTTGTAGACCACTTCGGTTTTGTTGGCCTGGATGCCTTCGCCGCTTTCAAAGCGCACCTGGATCTCAATACCCTGCTGGGAATAGGCACGCCACCCCAACCAACCCCCGATGATCAGGGCAATCAGGGGCAACACCCAAATGGCCGACCAGTTGGAGGCCGGGCGGGTTTTAGCTTTTGGCAAATCACTCATGGTCGTCGTCCGACTCCGTGTTATCCCAAATCAGTCGGGGATCAAAAGTTACAGCGGCAAGCATCGTCAAAATAACCACACTGGCGAACGCCGCAGCGCCAAGGTTGGCCTCGACACTGGCAAGCCGTCCAAAGTTTACGACCGCCACCAGTATGGCGATCACGAAGATATCCAACATGGACCAGCGTCCAATGAATTCAATAAAGCGGTACATCACAATGCGTTGTTGCGCGGAAAGCGGTTGGTGGCGCTGCACCGAAAAAAGTAGCAGGCCGATGCCTACCAGCTTGAATGTCGGCACCAGGATGCTGGCGATAAATACCACGGCGGCGATGGGAAACATACCGTGCTGCACCAGTTGGATCACGCCTGCCATGATGGTGCTGGGATCCCCCTGGCCGAGGGAGTTAATGGTCATGATCGGCAACAGATTGGCAGGGATATATAAAATCGCTGCGGTGATCAGCAAAGCCCAGGTACGTGCGAGGCTATTGGGACGACGGGCATGGATCAGCGCACCGCAACGGGTGCAGATCTGCTCATCGGTATCGGCTTCCTGCCTGTTCAACTCGTGACATTCGGTACAAATCAGAATGCCTGCATCAATCGCCCGCATGCTCATCCTCTCCTGACAGCGCTTGCCAGATCTGGTGCGGCGACATCACCACCTCAAGCAGAACCTGAACCATTAGTAGACTGACGAAGCAGACCAGACCCAGGCCAATCGTGATTGAGGCCATGTCGGCGAGTTTCACGATCGCCACCAGTACGCCCATCAAGTAGACCTCCAACATTCCCCAATCTTTCATATGGTGGTAGATGCGGTACAGCAGCAGGCCGTAACTACGGCCGATCTTCCAACGAATACTGAGCAGCACCGCCAGTTGGCAAAGCAACTTAAGCAGCGGAATACCCATGCTGCACAGGAACACCACGGCGGCGACACCTTGCATACCAGTATCGAACAGGCCGACTACGCCACTCCACACGGTGTCTTCTGAGGACTGCCCGAGTAGATTGAGCTGCATGATGGGCAGAAAGTTCGCGGGGATGTACAGCAACAGCGCGGCGAATACCAGGGCGAGGCTGCGCTCCACAACATTATGGCGGTGAGCGTACAGCTCATAACCGCAACGCGGGCATTGGGCTTTTTCACCGAGGGCGAGCACGGGTTTGCGCATCAGCAAGTCGCACTCATGGCATGCCACGAGGTTGTCCAGTGATAAATCCGACACCTCAAGGGCATCAACCGGATCCGGCATAGATAGGGCTCTGACTCTAAAAAAGGTTAGGTGCCTATTCTAGTGGTCTGGTTCAGAAATAACTGTGCAAATTTGTCGTGCATCTTTCTGCACTTTTCGACCGAGCAAAACAAAACCCCACCTGCTTTCGCAAATGGGGTTTCGGAATTTAATCTTGACGATGACCTACTCTCACATGGGGAAACCCCACACTACCATCGGCGATGCATCGTTTC